>CAZIKD010000267.1:0-3318 GCA_964539725.1 uncultured Candidatus Bathyarchaeia archaeon
AGTGTCCGAGGGTCGATGACCTCGACGCTTACCTTCCCCCTGAGCTCGTCGGCGGCTTTCATCGCTTCCTGCACCATAAGGCTTGTGGCGACGACTGTTACGTCTTCGCCCTCTCTGACCAGATTGGCTACGCCAAGGGGGACCTCGTAGGACTCCTTCGGCACCTGCCCCTTGACTGGGTAGAGGAGCCTGTGCTCCATGAAAATCTTCGGGTTAGGGTCGCGTATGCTGCGGATTAGGAGGCCCTTGGCGTCGTAGGGGTTGCTGGGAACAACTACTTTGAGTCCTGGCATGTGGGCGAAGAGGCCGTGGAGACTCTCGCTGTGGGTCGCACCACTGCTTGTGCCAGCGCCTGTTAGGACGCGCAGGGTCATGGGGACGCTGATTACTCCTCCACTCATGTACGCGCTTTTAGCGAACTGGTTGAGTATCTGGTCCATTGCGACAAGGCCAAAGTCGACGAGCATGAGCTCGACTATGGGGCGGTATCCGGCTATAGCAACGCCGACGCCTGCGCCTATGAAGGCGGTCTCGGTGATTGGTGCGTCTCGTACACGCTCTCGCCCGAATCTCTCCTTTAGCCCTTTAGTTGCCTCCCTCCAATGGCTGGAAACGTTCTCGCCGAAGACTATGACCTTGGGGTCCCGCTCCATCTCCGTAAAATGTGCCTCGTTGAGGGCTTGACCGAATGTAATCTCACGTTGTAGCATCTTAATCAGCCTCCTTGAAGACGCATGAGTAGGCCTGGTCGAGGGTGGGCTCTGGGCTCTTGAGGCCGTAGTCGATTGCATTCTGAACCTTGGCGGCCTCCTCGGCCCTGATTTGTTCGTCGAGCTTCGGGGGGATCTTCTGTTTGAGTATGTCTATGGGGTCCCACTGCCTCTCTTTCTCGTTGGCCTCGAGTCGGCCCTCAAGGTTGCCCTCGAGTTGGTGGACCTTAAATTCGAGTAGTGTAGGACCCTTCCCTGCACGTGCACGCCTGATGGCCTTCCCCGCTGCCTTATAGACATCGATAGCATCCCAACCATTGTGAGTGGAGCCGGGCATGCCGTAGTTCTTCGCCCGGAGGCTGATCTTATCGATGCTGAGCTGGGGGTAGTCGATCTCGTGGCCGAGCATTCTTTGGACTTCGGGGCTGCTGTTCTCGCAGACGAAAACTAGGGGTAGTTGCCAGCATGCGGCGAGGTTAAGTGTCTCCTGTACCCCGCCTTGGTTACTACCGCCTTCGCCAAAATAGGAGATTGCGATGTTTCTCTCTCCCTTAAATTGGTTGGCTAGGGCGTAACCTGCAGTCATGGGGACGCTTCCTCCGACGATGCCGTTTGCGCCTAGGGCTCCGACGGAGGGGTCTAAGGTGTGGTAGGGGCCAGCCTTACCGTGGTTGAAGCCTGCTTCCTTTCCCATGAGCTCCGCCATCAGTTTGTTGAGGTCACAGCCTTTTGCTATTAGGTGACCGAGGGCTCTGTGGGTGCTGCCGATCTGGTCGCCCTTCCGGAGGTGGATGGAGACACCCGCGGCGACTGCCTCCTGCCCAGTGTAAAGGCCGAAGCGTGCGGGAATATTCCCTTCCTTTACGAGTCGCCTAACAGCGTTTTCGAAGGTCCTTATGCGGACCATGACGCGATAGATTTCGGCTGTCTTAGATTCGTTTAAGCTCAAGATTAGCACTGGGAGTGTGTGTGGGGCTAATGGGATTTAGGATTAACTACTCCCTTGATCTTGGATTTTCTTAGGGTAGATGGCCTTGACGCGCCCCACCTTACCGTCGGTTAGACGGACCTTGATTCCGTGTGGATGAAACTTGCTCCCGGTTAGAATCTCTTTAACAACTCCTCTGGTTAGTTTCCCAGTAAGTTGGTCTTTTTTAAGGATCACATCGACTGTGTCCCCGGGGTGTATCTCGCCTCTATTCGTACCAGTCATTCACGTCTCGATTCAGGTAGTTACCCCGGCTTAAATTGAGTCCGGAGGGGACACAATCGAGTCGCACGCGCGCGCGGGATATTTGGTGATCAAAAAAGGCGCGTGTAGCGTGTATCCCACGCATATAGAATATTTAGATAAGGGGTTTGTCCCTAAACCGCTTTCTGACCTAGGCTGAAGGCTTTCAGGTTAGCCTCGACAGCACTCTCGGGGACGACGCGTTTAACCGATTCCTTCAAGTGCTCAGCTAGGATTGGGAAGCCGTTTAGAGCGCTCGCAGCCCCAAGGAGAACGATGTTCTCCGTCCGGGGGTTACCCGCCTGTGCCGCGACATTTTTAGCGTCTATAGCGATAATTCTACCTGCGACTTTTCCTAGTTGTTCCTCTACCTGCTCCAAGGTTATGTATATGCGCTTCTCCTGCCTATTCTTGACAATCGGTGCGGTTTCAAGTGGCGGGTGCGTGATCCTGCTGTTCATCACAACCGTGCCCCCCTGCTTCAGATACTCGACGTAGCGTAGGGCTTCCATAGCATCCATGGCGATTATGAGGTCCGCTGTGCCGTAGGGGATCAGGGGGGAGTAGGCATCTCCGATGCGTACATGGGCACTTATGGAGCCGCTCCTCTGAGCGAGGCCGTGCTGAGCACCGACGACGACCTTGACGCCGCTCCGGGTGCAAGCGTCCCCCATTACCTGGCTGAGGAGCATCAGGCCCTGCCCGCCGACGCCGGCGAGGAGGATATTATAAGGTGTCACTTCGGTGCGCCTCCTGTGGAGCTGATGGCGGAAACTGGGCAAAGCTTTGCGCAGACCATGCAACCGTTGCAGGTGTCGTTTTGGATCGCGCTCTGCCTAGTCTCTGTGTCAATCTGTATGGCTGGACAGTAGAAATCCCGTATGCAGGCGTAGATGCTCTTGCATGTCTCCTCACTCACTTCATTAGGGATGATGGGGATCTTCGCTGCGCGCTTCTTCCGGTCGTTCCAGAGGGCGCAGGGACCCACGCTTATGACTACGTTAATGCCCTCCTGAGAAATTGCCTTCTTCATCGTCTCCACGTTCGGCTTCGGGTCGAAAGCGTCTATCTTTGTGACGTTCTTCACACCGATTCCTCTGACTACGGCCTCGATGTCGATCTCAGTCACCTTATTGGGGCCGAAGTCGCTGCCGGGGTTTGGCTGCTGCCCCGTCATGGCTGTGACGCTGTTGTCGAGGATGAAGAGTGTATAGTTGTGCCTATTGTGGATGGCGTTGACGAGGGCAGGTAGACCAGCGTGAAAGAGAGTCGAGTCCCCGATGAGGGCAATGACCCTATCGTTGATGACGTGCTGCATACCGCTGCTTATTCCCTGCCCAGCGCCCATACAGAGCATCATATCGGTGAGATTATACG
>CAZIKD010000268.1:0-3314 GCA_964539725.1 uncultured Candidatus Bathyarchaeia archaeon
AGACCACTCATCGACATCAAGGCGATGCTTGTCCTGCCCCTCGCATCTGCCGCTAGGAGAATCTGCCTGAGTTCCTCCTTCATGGGGACACGCTCGTCTGCGATGGTGGGCTGCTCGTTCCTGTTGCCTATCTTGATTCTCTGCTTTAGTTCTACTCCATTGAAACTGAGCCATGTTCTGACTGCCTTGAGGTAGTTCTCGATGTACCCCGGGGACATCTTCTCCCTGCTCAGTTCGGTGGTAAAGTCGAGGAGCAGATTCTCAACTTTCTTCTGATCCCTATTCGCCTCCTCAACGAGTGATGTGGGTGTGTAATTGAATTTAATGAGGAACCTGTAGAGTATGCGTACACGCTCCCGAGCCGTGTTCTCGCTACCGCGAGCGAGGTTATCGTACCATCTACGTAGATCGGGGTATTTTTCGAGTAGCGGAGCCCACTTCGCCTGCTTCAAGGTGGTCGATTTAGCCTTAATGCACCGAATATAAATCCTTTTGGAATAAAAGTTTTGGTGGACTGGGGGGGATTTGAACCCCCGACTTCCTGATTGCAAGTCAGGCGATCATACCACTGATCTACCAGCCCGCCGAAGTAACTGCTTGGAATCAAGATTTTAACCTATTGGGGGTGAATTACCCATGACTGAAGCCATGGGCTTCCTGTCTTATCGAGGTGGCTTGCGAATCTGTACCGAGATGCATAGTGGCTTCCTCTCCTTCAGGAGTGTATTCGGCTTGTCCCAAGCCGAGCTTAAGTCCGCGGGCGCGACCCCTGTCGAGGACAAGCCCACATACAGGGCATTGGTGCGTCCTCTCACTCAGGTTCTTCTCCATCCTCTCGCCGCACCCAGAGCCGATTTGACTAATATCACGGGGCGCGCGCCGTGAGATGATTCATGAGGCCACGAGGCATGCATATAACAGACTTTTTAGAGCCCTCGACTTCGACATCCCAGGTTGAGCAGATGCCACACGCGCCTACCCATCTCTTAAAGTCCAGTGGAGGAGGCAACCCTGCGCGCTTCGACTTTTATGTTATTATCTGCTCAATTGTTGGCTTCATATTCTCTTTTAAGGCTATTATCCCATTGGGAAACGTGAGATGATTAGTCTACGGCGTCACCTCAACGATTATTGAAGCTGAGCCACACCATATGCTGAACCTCCCCCTCCCCAAGAGGCCTTCCTCGAAACAAATTTGAAGGCCCTGCTGGGGGCACAGCGCGTGCGCTAGACGAGGTAGGCCTCCGGCTCGAGCCCCCTAGCATCCTGGTAGCGAGGCAGAACCTCCTCGATAAATTCTCTGAGGTTGTGTTTGGGGAGGAGATTTATAGTGCACCCGCCGAAGCCTGCGCCCGTAAGTCTGGCGCCGAGGACGTATCCTGTGTCTCTAGCTATCTCCACTAGGGCGTCTAGTTCGGGGCAGCTGACGCCGTAGTCGTCCCTGAGGCTGAGATGGGACTCATACATGAGGGCTCCCAGCTTGACGACGTTACTTGTCTCCATGGCCTCGACCGCCGTGAGTACCCTCGCGTTCTCCCCTACCACATGGCGGCACCGCCTGTAAATCAGGTCCGGCATCTTCCCCTCGATTTCCCTGAGGTCCTCCATGTTAGCGTCTCGGAGAGACGTTATCTGGGGCCGAACCTGCCTCAAGACCTTGACCCCCTCCCTGCACTGTTTGACCCGCTCGTTGTAGACGGAGGATTCGACTTTCCTCCTGATCCCGGTGTGGACCGCGACAAGTATTCCCCCTAAGGGCATCTTTATGTTTCTGTGCTCGTTATTCTTACAGTCGATGAGGAGAGCCTGACCCTGCTTCCCGAGTGAGGCGCAGAATTGGTCCATGATCCCGCTCTGGAGGCCTATAAAGTCGTTCTCAGCCGACTTCCCGATGTAGGCGAGCTCGACTGGGCTTATCTCCAATTCGAAGAGCCCCACTAACGTCCTGGTGGTGGCGACCTCGAGGGCGGCACTCGAGCTTAACCCAGCGGACTGGGGCACATCTCCCTTGATAGCAAGTTCCGCCCCGCCTAGCTTGTACCCATTTCTCTGGAGGGCGTCGACGACCCCCATAACGTAATTGGCCCACCGCATCTTCTCATTGAAGATCTGTTTACCGAGGGTGAAGGAGTGCTTCTCTCCGTAGTCGTGGGCGGAGAGCCTGAACTCGGAGTCCATCCGCTTCCTCGCGGCAACCCAGACGTGGCTGCCGATGGGGGTGGGCAGGACGTAGCCCTCGTTGTAGTCGGTGTGTTCCCCGATAATGTTGACCCTCCCGGGGGCGCTACCCACGTAGACGCCTTCCCTGATCCCGTAGGTCTTCTCGAATAGGCTCAGAATCTCCGCCTCGTCGGTCATGAAGGTCACCCATTATAGAAACTGAAAACGGTTTTCTCGTGGTACCTTTCCCCCGGTCTCAGGACGGTGGAGGGAAAGCTTGACTGGTTAGGGGAGTCGGGGTAGTGTTGGGTCTCAAGACAGAGGCCACTACGCCTAGTGTAGACTCTTCCCTTCCCCCTGAGGGTGCCGTCGAGGAAGTTCCCAGTGTAGAACTGGATGCCAGGCTGCGTTGTGAGAACCATAAAGGCGCGTTGGCTGTAGGGGTCCCTTACAGTAGCGGCTTTCCTCAGCTTACCAGCCTCACCATTAACGACCCAGTTGCAGTCATAGCCATCGCCGTTGATCAGCGTCTCGTAGGGTGCCTCGATCCTTGCCCCGATTCTGTTTGGCTGCCTGAAGTCCATGGGGGTCCCTTCGACGCTCCTCAGCTCTCCCGTGGGTATTAGGTTCCTCCCCGCGGGGGTGAAGTAGTCGGCTTCCAGTGTCAGCTCGTGGTCGAGGATGTCGCCACTGCACGAGAGGTTGAAGTATGTGTGATTGGTGAGGTTGACGATTGTGGGCTTATCCGTTATGGCATCGTAGTCTAGGGAGAGTTCACACCCCTTGAGGGTGATGGTCACCATCGCCTCAAGGTTACCCGGGTAGCCCTCCTCCTTGTCGTAGCTCAAATAGGTGAGCCTCAGGGAGCCAGCTATTACCTCCGCCCCCCAAAGGACCCTGTCGAATCCTTTAATGCCCCCGTGGAGGCTGTTCTCCCCATCGTTCTTCGCAAGCCTGTATTTTCGACCGTCCACCATAAACTTCGCGCCGCCTATCCTATTCGCGTATCTGCCGACTATGCAGCCAAAATATGGATGTTTCCCGAGGTATCCCTCCAGAGTGTCGAAGCCGTGGACGATGTCTCCGGATTTGCCCTTCACATCGGGCATCTTGAGTGAAGTGATTATGCCGCCATAGTTTGTAATCTGAGCCTC
>CAZIKD010000269.1:0-3303 GCA_964539725.1 uncultured Candidatus Bathyarchaeia archaeon
GAGATGGGTTGTGCTATCTCGGGGAGGCTGCTTACAGGCACAAGGGTGCCACTGAGAGCCATGCTGGGAAAATTCAGTAGGGAGACCATCTGGATCGCCTGTAGCTCGTTCCGAGCAAAGTTGGAGAGGAAGATCGTTATGAACACATTTGTCGAGGAGATGAGGACAGTCACAGATGCTAGAAGCAGGACGTTTCCCCTTACCGTGGCGCCATAAACGCCTATGCCAACCACAAGAAGTGCACCAGCCATCATGCTGCTTAATATTAGGAGGGCTATCATGTAGCCCGTCAACCTCTCCAAAGAGGTAAGCGGCGTAACGTAGAGTCTATAAAGCGTACCCCCGAGTTTCTCCCTCATCAATATTATCGATGAGATCATCATCACAAGAAAACTCAATACGAAGCCCATGAGTGAGGGTATGCTGACGTCGAGGGCGTTGTACTCCTCGCCTCCGAAGGCGAACTCTTGCTTGATCAATAAATTAGATCTTTTAGAATCGAGTGCCTCCGAGATCGATTCTTGAAGGGCAGCCAGGGCGGATACCCTGACAGCTGGCTTAGTCCCGTCGAGGTATAGGTCTATGACTAGACTCGTGTCGGAGCCTATGCTGAGCTTTGACGCGCATTCTGAAAAGTTCCCGGGTATCTTGATGGCTACATAGTATGTGCCATGATCTACCCCTGATCGTCCATCTCTGAAGGTGACTAGGTTGACCTTTACCCTGTCGTCGTCGATGAGCGCATCGCGTAGCTTGTCGCCTAGGTCGATTGTTTGTCTATTGCCTGGGCCTGCGAGAAAAGAGTAGCCTGTGTCTGAATTGTCGAGCGCTATGGGTATGTTCTTTACCTCTCCGCTGAATGCGAGCCCAAAGATGAAGATGATTATAGATGGCATGATAAGCATCATGGCTAGTGTACGCTTGTCCCTGCGGATCTGTTGGAGTATCCTACCAGTTACAGCTAACACCCTTTTTAATGAGAATGAGTCACCGCCTTCTTTCACGATGTGAGATGAATTGCCTTTAGGCAACAGAGTTCGCCTCCCTCGCCACCTTCAAGAAGACCTCCTCAATAGTCTCGACACCGTATTTCTCCTTTAGTTCCTGAGGCTTCCCTTCGTCTATGAGTCTGCCTTGCCTCATCAGACCGATCCTGTCGGCCCTCTCCGCTTCATCCATAACGTGAGAGGTGATCACTATGGTCATCCCCTTCTCTTTGAGGCCTCGGAAGTATTCCCAGAAGTATTGTCTTAGAACCGGGTCGATGCCGACTGTGGCCTCGTCGAAGAAGACTATTTTGGGATCGTGAATCAAGGCGCATGCGATGCTCACCCTCCTCTTCATGCCGCCGGATAGATCACGAATAATGGTTTTTCTTCTATCCTGGAGCTTCAAAACTTCTAATAACTCATCTAATCTATTCTCAGCTTGCTCCCTCGGAACCCCGTAGAGTGTAGAGAAGAATCTCACGTTCTCCTCAATCGAAAGGTCATCGTATATGGAATAGTCCTGGGGGGCTACACCGATGTATCTGGCGACGTCGTGTTGGTGCCTCGGCATATCGTACCCCATAACCTTTATCGAGCCTGAGGTTGGGAGTAGAGTGCCCGTGATGATGTTAATCGCGGTTGTCTTACCTGACCCGTTAGCACCGATGAAAGCGTATATCTCCCCCCTTCTTATCCTCAGGTTGAGTTTATCGACGGCGAGGATGTTTCCATTCTTGTAGAGTTTAACTAGATCATTCGTTTCGATGACGAATTCTTCCACTGGGAGTGGGATCCCTTCGACTCTTTTCGCAGTCGAGCCAGCTCCGATAATTTCGGTCGTCAACTTTCTTCCCCCTCCCTCAGTCATTTAGCTAATTGGGAGGCTACTCCATGCCAAAGATGTGCCTAAGCCATCCCCAGAAGTTGTTGAAGATCGTTGCTGCGGGTTTGATCTTGATCGAGTAGTCTAGAAGTTGTTGGTGGGGGGTGTTCAGGTTATCGAGGTAGCTCACCCTGATTTTTACTGCTGCGTTGCCTGTGGATGCGTCTGAGCTAATGTCGAATTTTAATGTAAACGATACGGGGTTGCCTGGGTTTAGAGTGCCTAAGTAGTAGCTGCTCTCTGGCAACGTCGATACGTTTGAGTCGGGTACAACTTCGACGTTGGTGAATTGGGCTTTACTTGTGCCAATGAGGACGAGGCTTGACTCGACCTCAACAGTGGTGCCCTGCTCGGCGTTGATGAGCTTCATCTCCGTGATCCTAAAGTCGGTGATTTGTCCGACTTGGACTGTTATGACCTCGGTTGTGACCCTTTGGAAACCCTTCAAGTCAGTATATGAGAGTGAGAGCGTTGTCGGGATAGGCGTCGCAGCCGCAGTACCATCAACTAGCACCACGCAGCTGACCTCCCTCGAGTCCCCCGGATTCATCTCACCCAAACTAACTGATGTGGGGCCGAGTGGCCTGAGGAACCCCGCTGCATCAAGGATTATTGTGGCCTTGGCGTTGTAAATAGATGCGTCGTAGCAGTGGACGGATGCGTGGATGGTGAATCGCTGCCCGGGTACTGCCGAGGTCGTGTTTAGATTTGTGACGATTAAAACAGGGACCTTCGTGATTACGGGGGAAGTTACCTCGAGGGGGAGTGTAGCCACCTGCCTGTAGTTGTCGCCGGCTCTGCTGGAGTAGGAGGTTGCAGCGCTTAGTGCATAGGAGCCTAAAGGAGTGCTCTCTAGGGCATAGATCCGGACGGTGAAACTAGTCTTTTCCCCCACCTTAATAGTTGTAGCGTTGAGGATGAAGGGACGATCTATCGCTAGGTATGGGGAAGCCATAGATAGGGATAGTGTGATGTCGGTCAAATCGACTGACGCTATGTTGGCCACGGTCACGATGACGTCGTTAGACCCACCCGAGACCAGCTTCTTTGGAGAAGCTCTCAACTCGACCATGGGTTGATACTGTTGATTGACGACGATTGAGATTGGGATGTTTAGTGTTTCCGGGGTGTCTATGCTCAGGTATTTCAGTTGCATCTGTAGGACATATACGCCCAATGCTACATTTTGGTCTACATCTATTAACGCTTGGTACGTGCTATTTTGATTATATTTGATTATGTTTATAACTTTATGAGCGTTTGACAGTATTGTTATTCCAGGGGTGTTTGAGGTGAGTATTGCCTGTACTTCGAAGATGTCGTAGCCTCCACTGTTGCTTAATACTAGTGTTAGTTGGTTCTGTTTTCCTGCTGTGAAGTAGTAGTTTTTCTTTGATACCTCTAGGTGAGGTATGTAGGTGTCTGCATAGG
>CAZIKD010000270.1:0-3299 GCA_964539725.1 uncultured Candidatus Bathyarchaeia archaeon
CTCCACAGCTCTACGCGTTATTCTACTTAACGGTGAGACAGACCCTCACCAGACGACTCTAATGGCATATTAATCCCGGCGAGTTCATACACTTTTTTCATATTCTCGGTGTTGCTACGTCTATTATCTATGGGGGTCTCCATGATTATTGATCTCTTGACTAATTGGCTTGCTATGATGTCGCGAAACCCTTCTTGCCCGATCTTCCCAAGTCCTATGTGTTCGTGATTATCAATTCCTGATCCGAGATTACCGAGGGAGTCGTTCAGATGGACGAGCTTCAGCCTGCCGAAGCTCACTGTTCGCATTATTTCTCGGAGAGTCGCGTTTAGACCTTTTTTGGTAGCTAGATCGTACCCAGCGGTAAATGCATGGCAGGTGTCGAAGCAGATCCCGACTCGTGTACCGCCAATGGCTTTTACAATTTCAGCTAGTTCATCCAGTCTGGAACCTATTTGACCTCCTGAGCCTGCACTATTTTCAAGTATGATCATAGGGCCGTCTTCATCAGCGGCTCTTCCTAAAGCTTGTATAAGTCGAGTTTTTCCCTCAGCGGCACCAGCGCCAGTATGGCTGCCTAAGTGGGTTACTAGGTATTGGATACCTAGCTCGTTGCATCTCTTTGTCTCTTCAATAAGAGTGTATAATGATTTCTTGAAAATTTCGTCTTTAGGGCTGGCGAGGTTTGGAATATATGGCATATGGGAGAATATTTGATTTATCCTTGATTCCCGGTGCTTTCTTCTGAAGGATTTGACTTCATCAAGTTGGAGTGGTTTCGTTCTCCAAGCACGGGGGTTCCGGGTAAATATCTGGAATGTTGTGCATCCGAGCTCTTGAGCTCTGTCGAAGGAAAGGTCTATAGATCCTGATATGGAGACGTGAAAACCCAGTTTCACATAGGTTAATGAGGTTGTTTGGATATTAAAATAGGAAGAGAATCTTATGCGACTTTCTTAATTGTCTTCTCAAGAATGTCCATGCCCGCATCGAGTATCTCTTCTTCGATCGTAAGTGGGGGGTGGAGGCGAACGCAGTTGTTGTAGAGGCCGGCTTTGAGAATCATTAATCCATTGTTGAGGCATCCTTTGATGATCTTGCTGCTCGCGTCTGGGTTTGGGGTTTTTGACTTCTTGTCTAAGACGAACTCCATGGCGAGCATTGGTCCAAGGCCACGGACATCTCCAATTATCTCATACTTACCTTTGAGCTCGTCAAGTCTTGCTCGAAGAACTTTACCCATCTTTGCAGATTTCTCCACGATCTTCTCACGCTTAATGATCTCGAGCACCTTTAGGCCAGTGGCGCAGCTTATGGGGTTACCACCATAGGTGCCACCCATGCTGCCTGGGTATGTGTCCTTCATCAGCTCGTCTTTCGCGACGACGCAGCTCAGTGGTAAGCCTGAGGCGATGGCTTTAGCCATCGTCATGATGTCTGGTTCGATGCCATAGTGCTCGATGGCCCACATCTTACCGGTCCGCCCGAAACCCGTTTGAACCTCGTCAATAATCAATTTAATCCCGTGTTCGTCGGCGAGTTTCTTCAGCTCCTTGAAATACTCGGGTGGGGGCGTGATGAATCCTCCTTCCCCCTGGATCGGCTCTGCGATTATAGCGCCGACGGTCGATGGGTCGACCTGGGTCTTGAATACATTCTTCTCGATGTGGTGGATGCAGGCATATCCACAGCTCGGATACTCTACGTGGAATGGGCACCTGTAGCAGTAAGCGTAGGGGGTGAAATAGACGCCTGGAACAAATGGGCCAAACCCCACCTTGTATGGATCCCACTTCCCTGTAAGGGTCATCGCCATCCAGGTACGACCGTGGAAGCTGTTCTCGAAGCTTAGGATATTTGGTCTATGGGTCCCTTGGCGGATAAGCTTCACCGCGTTTTCAACGGCCTCGCTCCCGCTGTTTAAGAACATAGCCCTCTTTGGGCCCTTCCCTGGGGTCGTCTTAACCATCGCCTCAGCTAGTTTAACATAGGGCTCATAGTTTACGACATGGATACATCCGTGAATGAGCTTCCCTGCCTGGTCGCAGATTGTGTCGACAATCTCCTGTTTACAGTGGCCGAGACTGACAACCCCTATGCCACTTGTGAAGTCGATCAGGGTGTTCCCGTCGACGTCTGTAACTAGAGCGCCCTTCGATTCCGCTATAGCGATGGGTTGCGTTAGATAGACCCCGGGAGGCACAAACTCATTTCTTTCTGCAAGCAACGCCTTGCTCTTTGGCCCTGGGATCTCTGTGATAAGGTTAGGAATCTTCGTCTTCGGCATGTTCGATCGACTATGCATCTTTGATTGCATTAATAACGATAATGGTGGTGGGTAGAAAGTTGGAATGATGTGGTTTAAGCGACGGTGAGGGCGAGTACTGCCTTCTCTGTGTGCATCCTATTCTCACCCTCATCGAAGACGACGCTTTGAGGGCCCTCGATGATAGAATCTGTCATCTCCTCACCGCGGTATCCGGGGAGGCAGTGCATGAAGATCGAGTCAGGTTTCGACAGCTTGATCGTCTCATCATTGATCTGATACTTGGTGAAGGCGACTTTGCGCTGTTCAATGTCCTTGTGTCCCATGCTATGGAATGTGTTGGCGTAAATAACGTCCGCTCCCTTAAGCGCTTCGTCTAGGTCGTCGGTGACTACCATTTGGGTCTTGCCGATGCTTGCATGTTCTTCGGCGAATTTAACTATCTTGGGGTTTGGCGCCCAACCCTTGGGAAGAGCTATGTAGCAATCCATCCCGAGTAAACTGCTGCATACCATAAGGCTATGGCAAACGTTCCAAGGGTCACCAACGTAGGTGAGTTTGAGACCTTTGATCCTCCCCTTATGCTCGCGTATCGTGAGCATGTCAGCCAGACCCTGGCATGGGTGGACGAGGTCGGTTAGTGCATTGATGACGGGGTTCTTCATGTATTTGGCGTATTCGTCGACGATCTCCTGGCCAAATGTGCGGATTACGAGGGAGTCGCAATACCTGTCGAGGATACGGGCCGTGTCCTTGATGGGCTCTCCTCGTGCCAGCTGCATCGTATCGGGAGTCGCATAAAAACTCTGGGCGCCGAGGTGGGCTATGCCTGCCTGGAAGCTGAAGCGGGTACGCGTGCTATTCTTCTCGAAGATCATAGCGATTGTGCGCCCTGCGAGGTAATCGTGTGGTTCTTTCATCATTCTCTTATACTTTAATTGTTGAGCTACGTCGAGCATGTAGTTGATCTCGACTGGTGTGTAGTCCATTAGAGTGAGGAAGTCCTTTCCACGGAAGCGATCCTTCATACTCA
>CAZIKD010000271.1:0-3259 GCA_964539725.1 uncultured Candidatus Bathyarchaeia archaeon
TGAAGGTGCTTGTTTCATGACTCATATGGCCTATTATTACTCGTGGAGATACCATAATTTCTCATGAGACGTAACACTATTAAAGGGACACGTATACGCAACACAATCCGCCTTCTCCCAAACTTCTCCATAATAAGAACGCGGCCAGACTGAGCACCCTCCTCCATTTGACGAGTGAAATTATTTCCAGTTTACGCGCACGTCTAAGTTATATACGTGAAATTTCACTTTTTTCTGAGGAAAGATGAAGTATATCTTAGAGAGGATTCACGGGAACGAGGCTGTAATAAAAGTCTTGAGGGCCTCTAAAGTCATCACCGGAACAGGCTCTGAGCCAATAGAGGACGGAGTAATCGTCGTTGAAGGAAACACCATCCGATCGGTTGGCTCAAAATCTGAGGTGAAGCTGCCCGCAGGAGCCCAAGAGTTCGACCTCGGGAAGGTAACATTAATGCCGGGAATGATCGATGCCCACGCGCATATCCTAGGAGTTAGAAGCTATAACTCAGCTGAAACTATCATCACACCCCATGATCTACTAGTTTTGAGGGCTGCGGAGGACTGCCTCAAACTGCTGAAAGCGGGGTTCACAACGGTCAGAGATTGTGGAAGCAGCATAGCGCTCTCGTTAAAACGCGCGATCAACTCTGACGTCATACCCGGTCCAAGCTTATACGCTGCGGGTAGACCACTGTCTCAAACAGCTGGTCATGGGGACGAGCATTACCTCCCAAGGGCAGAGGTGATCAAGCAGGGAGTCCTCCTATGTGATGGTCCTGATGACTGCAGGAGAGCGGCAAGGGAAACCCTGAGGGACGGGGCTGACCTCATCAAGGTCTCAACCTCTGGCGGAGTTGGCTCTGAGAAGGATAACCCATGGGAGCCCCAGTTCACCGTCGAGGAGATAAAGGCGATTACCTACGAGGCACACGTCGTTGGGAAGCGCGTCGCTACACACGCACAGGGCGCCCAAGGCATTAAAAACGCCATCATAGGCGGAGTCGACACAGTGGAACATGGTTACCTCCTCGACGAGGAGTGCGTCAAACTGATGCTGGAACACGGAACCTACTATGTGCCCACCTTTGCATTAGTAGAGGTCTATAAAAGAGCACTCTCGAATCCGTATGACATGCCTGAATATCGCCTGAGAAAGCAGAAGATGTGCCTCGAGGCGATGCCGAAGAGTCTGATGATGGCCTATAAGGCAGGTGTAAAGATCGCGACGGGTCCAGATTACTTTGGCGCAGCCCTAAGGGAACACGGTGACAACGCTGATGAACTATTAGCGATGGTCAAGTACGGTATGAAGCCGATGGATGTCATCGTCGCAGCCACCAAGAATGGAGCCGAGTGCATAGGCATTCAGGATAAGGTCGGAACACTAACAGAAGGTAAGACAGCCGACATCATCGCTCTGCAAGGTGATCCTCTCCATGAGATCGAGGCTGTCAAGAAGGTCTGTTTCGTTATGAAAGGAGGATCGGTTTTTTATAAAACCGTCTAAAAATGCCCCATGGCTAAAAAGCTATGCCCAAATTTACAATTTTAACGCGCGTACGAACACACAGAGTTATATAAAATGTTGGAGTACATGAAGGAATGGTGAGGGCATGATGAAATACAAGATCGCGGTCATCCCCGGCGACGGCATAGGACCCGAGGTCATGTCCGCCGCCATTACCGTCCTAAAGGCCATGGAGGATAAATCAAACAAATTCCGTTTTGATTTCAACGAGCACATGGCTGGCGATGCGTACAAAGCTAGGACAGGAGTCGCCATGACTGAGGAGACCTTCTCGGCAGTGAAAGCGTCGGACGCCTGCCTCTTCGCTGCTGTCGGCGAAACCGCGAAGGAGGTCATCATCCCGCTGCGCCAGAGGCTCAACCTCTACGCAAACATCCGCCCTGCGAAGGTCTACCCCAACGTCCCAAATATCAAGGGGCAGATGGACATGATCATGGTCCGGGAGAACACCGAATGCCTCTATAAGAGGATACAGGACGGTGGCCCAGATTGGGGAGTCGCAATGAGGGTGATCACCCGCCAAGCATCTGAAAGGATCGCCCGATATGCCTTCGAGCTCGCCCGCAAAGAAGGGCGCCAGAGGGTGACCTGCGTCCACAAGTCCAACATGTTGGAGACAACCTGCGGACTCTTCCAAGACAGCTGCAGAAAGGTGGCTGCTGGGTACAAGGATATCGGCTACAACGAGGAGATAGTAGACGCCTGCGCCATGAAGATGGTAATGTTTCCGGAGCGCTTCGACGTCGTAGTGACTACGAATCTGTTTGGGGACATACTTAGTGACCTCGCCGCGGGTGTGGTCGGGGGACTCGGCTTGGCTCCCTCCGCGAACATCGGGGACGTGATGGCGGTCTTCGAGCCAGTCCATGGTAGCGCTCCAGACATCGCCGGGAAGGGCATCGCCAACCCCATAGCCCAGATGCTCAGCGCAGGTATGATGCTCGACTGGCTTGGCGAAAAGCAGGCAGCAAAGGTCCTCGAAGCCTCAATACTCGAGGTTCTACGGGAGGGTAAGACCTTAACCCCCGACCTCAAGGGAAGTGCAAAGACGAACGACGTCGCCAGAGCTGTTGTGGAGCGGCTCGGCGACAAAACCTTTTAAACACAGGGCGACGCACTCCCTGCCGGGAGAAAGAATGTCCGGTGAACGTTTCCTCCAGCGCTAAGGCTGGATTCTACCCGACTCCCGAATCTAAGAATATTCTGCAATCGCTCAACGATCTGAAGAGGGAAGTTTACAGGTTCGGGAAGACTCATCCAGATAGGATCGGCTATAACCGACTGGTGAAGAACGTCGACTCCTTGGAGGAGTCACTAAAGGAGCACTATCGCGAGCTCTATGTTATAGAGGCGGCGTTAGAGGCGGCTTCGAGCCGAAGGCTCACGGATAAGCAGAGGATGATGCTTCGGATAGTCGCCGAGGTCCAGGGGGAAACCTTATACACGACTCTTATTGACAGGGTCTCAGAGGAATTGGAAATACCCAAGTCTACGGTCCGCTGGAACCTTAAAGGGCTTCGCGACTCGGGGCTCATTGCCGCAGGCGACCGTGACAATAAGGGAGTCCCAGTCAGGTTGACGGAGACCGGCCGTGTTATGTTCGGCCTCATTTCTCCATCCGACTGAGAAACTATTATAACTCCTCAAGCAGGGACTGAGTTGATGTAGCATGTCCGTCAAGGCATACATCATGATCAACGTCAAAACCGGAACAGAGGACGAAGTCTGCGA
>CAZIKD010000272.1:0-3253 GCA_964539725.1 uncultured Candidatus Bathyarchaeia archaeon
ATGTACTCGGTTGAGAGATCGACGGAGATCTGATTCATGATGTTGTCGCACATCGTATCTGGATGCCCTAGACCCTTTCTCTCTGTAATCTCTAATGGCCTATTTTGAAGGGGCACTTGGCCCAGCTCGTAAATAAAGACATTGTTCAACGTGTACACCTGCGCTATAAACCAATTAATTCCCAGTTAGACTTTTTAACCCTTACCCATATTCTCCAACGGTTAATCGAGTGTGCATTCGACGTCATTGATCTGGGGTGTTCGGGTTTAGCTATTAAGGAACTCTGAAATCGGAAACAAGTAAAAAGAAAAAGGCTAATAATGCAATATCCCCCATCATAAAGAGAGGCATAGAAATTGAACGACAAGTCGTTGGGCTACACGATAATGATAATCACGGCGCTCATAATGGTCGGATACTTCGTCTGGTCATTCGCCCCATTCCTTGGAGCATTCTTTTCATGGTTAGCGCCATACACGGAGTGGGCATACAAGTTACCCATCCTAGCCGCGGTCTACCTAATGCTATTCATAGTGTTATGGATTGGCTACACGATGGCAACTACACCGCCACCAATCCCTCTCGATAATCCCCTTGACCTCGACAGCGAGGGGGAGAAAGAAGAACCTAAAGAAGAACAATAGCTTCAGCCTATCTTCGCATTAAGCCTGATCTTCCAAGCCGAAGGACTATATTGGGAAACTTTTACCCGTTCAGTAATCTCTGCGTTTCGACCTAGACCCCAAACAGCTTGTAGAAGAATTCTCTCCCCCTCCGAAAAAGGATCATTCCTCTGCGCCCAGTGATAAAAATACAACACCCCCCCCGGGTTCACCATGGGAATAGCGACATCGAGGTACTCGTAAGCTCCTTTTGGGAGTGGCATCAAGACCCTATCGAACTTTTCGTCAAGAGCTGGGCATACCTGACGGACATCGCCCATGATGGCTGAAACACGGTCTCCGACCTTATTCAACCTAATATTCTCGAGGCAGTACTTATGTGCATAAGGGTTCAGCTCAATCGCAATGCATTGGGCCATAGGCTGCCTCTTTGCTATACATATGGCAAACGGCCCTACACCACTAAACATAACCAACACCCTCTCCCCTGGAGATACTTGAGAGGATACCTTCTCGCGTTCAGTTGATTCCCTCGGGGAGAAGTAAGCGGTGACAGGATCGACCTTAAAGTAGCAACCCGACTCCTTGTGGATGACCTCGGTGTCCTGATCTCCTGTAAGAAGCACCATGTTGCGCACACGATACTCCCCCATTCGCTCCGAGCTCTTGGAGAGGACACTCTTCACGTTCCTTTGGACACGCATCAGCGCCTCACCTATTACTTTCCCGTATTGTTCAAGCTCGGATGGAATCTCTATTACGGCAACAGCATGCCCCTTCGACCCTAATATATCGAATGAACGCGGAACCATCTCTATCAAGTCGGCGGGAATATTCCCTGAGAGTTCGGAGCGGATATCCCTCTTCATTGCAGATCTTGGGACTAATTAGCGATTAAAAGATGCTCCTATCCCCAGCCTTCTTAGCCAACTTCCCTCTCGCCTTGATCTCGGGGAGCTTGAAGTTATCTGGCTCTGAGTCCTCCTTCGTCTTCCTCTTCACAGTGAATCCACAGATCCCGTCATCAAGTAGTTGACGCTGATAACAAACGGCATAAGTGCATTTCGTGGGCTCGCATTCAGCTTCAGTCCACTGGCACCACGTAGACTTCCCCCTGAAGGACATCGCCCTTTTAGTGCAGCTAAAATCTCGACATCTAGAGAAACAAGATTTTACATTAGACAAAACTCAAATACACCCTTCTGAAGGTGACATTTAAAATATTTTTTGCCTATTTTTAAATATTTCTGATTTAAATAAATTTTTATATTATTAATCCTGGAAAAATGCCTAACAAGACAAATGAGTTATTGATTAATCCTAAAAAACTAAAGAGCGATATAATGATTATACTTGAATACCATCTTTTTCCTTTTGGTAAAGTAAATTGTAAAAATAGTATTGAACTCCAAAAAATTATGATTGCATAAATGGGGCTATAATTTGAATGTGTTTCAACGAAGCCTCTACTTAACCCTAAATTGGTTGTAATAAAATCCCCAATTACTCCAAGTAATGATAAAAGGAATGGCATAGTTTTATTATTTAAAGCTGAATAGGTCTGAATTTTTCTTGACAGGTATGGAAAATACATGGAGTTCTAATATATATTAATGGTATCATTATTTAAACACTTTTTCTAAATATAGTTTTTAATCACACATTGGGTTCACATCTTATTGCCCAACCGACTTATTGCGCGCGTTTGCCCGCATCGAAGGCTTCTCGCATCACTTCATTGACCTTATCGGTGACAAACGGTTATCTGCTCGGTTAAGACCTTCACCCCTATACAGTATCGGTAGTCTCCGATGTCTAAGTATTTGTACTCTGTTTTCAGGCGCGCGCGAGAACCATCAATTATTCCTGGAATATTTCCCATAAAGATTGAGGGAAAGGAAGTAATTGGGATAGAAGTGGAGGAGGAGATAGATAAACTGAATAATTATAGAAATAGAAGAGTCTCCGTTAGAAGAAATAGGACAACGGGAATCGCATCTAGATTCGAGTTAGACGACCTATGTAAAAAGAGTCAAATTCCTTTAATATACAACTCCTAAAGACGCGCGTGCTACTTCTTCCCCTTTTTCCCCTTTCTCTTCCCCTTCTTCGCTCGACTTTTATCGCCTTTCCGTGACATCCCCTTATGTTTCGCCATTATTTCTTTTTCCTCCCAAGTTTGAGCCCTTGTAACTTAACCACTAGAGGATCGACCCGAATCTTGTCCTCCATACTCTCCTATACCCCTCAGGATATTTATAAGAGAACCTCTCCCCCGCGCGCGAATATGAGGAAGCTTACTTCAAGAAGGAAGCCGAGCAGTACATCTGCAAAGTTGTCAGAATAGTCGAAGAAGCAGTCCCTCTACTCCAACAAGGATACACATTAGCTGACGAGTTTGACGGCGTAAAAGTCTACAGGATCCTAAAATCAGCAGTGGTGTAGAAGAGTGAAATGGTGGGCCCGAAGAGACTCGCTAATACAAGAGTCCAGATATATATAATAATTGATTTATTAACTTCAGTGTAACTCTGATTAGCATAAACTGGGGCTTTGTATAACAGCCATTTAGAAGCCTCTGAAACCTGCTCAAGCTGTTCGGCACGCCAGCCGGTACGCACTGAATTGCA
>CAZIKD010000273.1:0-3246 GCA_964539725.1 uncultured Candidatus Bathyarchaeia archaeon
GAGCTCCGCCGGGCCGAGGGTGTTGAATTTTCTGTTTATAGCGCGGCTCACACCTGCGAAGGCGTGCCCAGTTACAAGGACCCTCCCGCCTAGAGCCCTGATCTTCTCCTGCACATCCCCAGGCATTTCATTCTTTCCCGGTTCCTTGAATCCGGTGCTGTGAGCGACGACTATGACATTGTATCCCCTGAAGAACTCTGCAGCCTTTAGCCCGACGGTACCCCTTGTTGACGCTACGAGTATGTCCCTGATGCCTAACTCGTTTGCACGCCTCATCGCCGCTTCAAAGGTCTTCACCATGTTCTCCTCGCCTAGTTTCTCAAAGTAAACTATAGTCTTCTCAACCGTCAAAATAATACACCATCAATTGACAGGAGCTCTAATTGGATAAATCTGATCAATTCATAGACGGTGTATCTATCATGGTTTTTAACCACCAAGAGATAACTCCTGTTGATTCCTATGCGCATCGGTTTGGGCGCACTTCTTGTATTGATCCTCGTCTCCTCCTCAGTGCCCAATCTCCTCTGCTGATTATACGCCAAACAGCCTCTCCGCCACGATATACGTCGACGGCGTCGTAGGCATTGAATACAATGTCGAAGTCGATATAATGGCCGTTAAGGTTACGATTCCTCTGGTTAGTTCAACATTTTCCGATCTCTTGGTGGTTAATCAAAATGGACTCCCCCTCGTCACTACCCGGATTGACTCCTCGGTCATAATAGACACCCTAGGAGCCTCCAAGCTTGCCCTCACATACTCAACTCAGATGCTGACCTCGAAGTTTGGCACCTTTTGGACCTTCAATGTGACCTCACCCACGGATTTAGTTGTAATGCTCCCCTCGGACTCGACGATAGTTAGCATGAGCCAGATGCCACTCGATGTTTCGACAGTAGACGGACGAACCCAAGTAATGATGCCCCCTGGGGACGACTCCATCTCCTATGTCATATCCACGCTGAGTACGAAGGAGCACGCTAAATCAGTGATAATGAACGCGCAGGAATCTATTTCGACCATCATGGTTAAGGGCGTGTTGACAACTGAAGCAGACGAGTTGCTCGCGAAGGCGAATACGGCCTTCAACATGGGCGACTACGTTAAAGCTGAACAGCTGGCTACACAGGCGAAGTCATCTGCTCACGACGTAGACCTTCAAGCACTGGCAGCGAACATCGCGATACAGCGCGCTTCGACCGCTATACAAATGGCGAAGAACGAGGGTAGGAACTCAAATATTGCTGCTGCAGATATTCTCCTTGTAAATGCTCAGAGTTCCTTGATAGCAGGTGACTACGCTAAGACGAAAATTAGCGCCGATCAAGCATATGACGCAGCTTTTAACTCAAAGTCAGTCACAGATAACGGCCTTCTCATCGGAACAACATCCGTGGCACTACTCGCACTCACGGCGGGCGTGATACTATACATGAGGAGCGTTCGGAAGGTGCCTCCACCCCAGCCCCTGCCCAAGAAGAGCTACGACGCACTTGTTGAACTGGACATGATATTCCAGAAAAACCCGGGTCTCAGAGTCGACGACAAAGAGGTGTTGAGGTTCCTTTCAGAGCACGGTGGGGAGGCATTCGCCAATGAGATCAGGGACCGTTTTGGTATCCCTCGCACGAGCGCTTGGAGGATGATCCGCCGCCTAATGGACACAGGAATAGTCGAGGAGAGGAAGATCGGTGGTCAGAGCCTCATCTACATTGTGAAGAAGTACAGGAAAGCGAATGATGAGTAAACGCGCGCGCTCTTCTACCCTAACAAATAAGAAACTCGAGTCAGTATTGTTTCATGAATCTCCTTGGTTGAATGTTGGCTCCCCTACGGTCACACAGAAGTATACGTAACAATTGACATAAGAGAACTCTTGAGCGTCGCAGAACCGGCGCGACAGGAACCTCAGCTGCACCCGAAGGAAGTCATCAGCAAGGCTCTCCTCGAACCTCGAGGCTCTAAGAAACTCGAAGAACTAGTAGGGCCGGGTTGCACTGTGGCGATAGCAGTAGAAGGAACAACGAGGCCAATAAACGCCATCGCGGTTCTCACACCAATCGTCACCCAGTTAGTCAACCTCATCGTCCCGAAGGAGAAGATCACCGTTATCGTCGCCAACGGAATTCGGGGTCGGAGTAACAAGGATCTCATAAAAGCGCTAAAGGCGTCTGAGGACTTAAAGGGCATCAATCTTGTTGAGCACACAAGGTCTACGACGGATCTCTCTAACCTAGGGGAAACGCGTCAGAAGACACCCCTCTTAATAAACAAAGTTTACGCGGATGCGAACCTGAAGATCGCTGTAGGCGAGGTCGAGGTGGATAGCTACACTGGATTCCGCGGTGCCCACACAGCTATAATCCCGGGGCTCGCCTCCCCATCAACTGTTGAGGTGCACAGGAAACTTGTCCTTAAAGGAGAAGTTAGACCCGGCGTCATCGAGTTGAACCCGGGGAAGGAGGACGCTCTTGAAGCTGTAAAACGAACTGGATGCGACCTCGCCGTCCAACTCGTCCCCAACATGCAGGGGAAACTCCTCGTCGCATTTGCTGGCGCCCTCGAGGAAACATGGGGACAGGCAATCTACGCCCTCGGCTCGGGTTATCAGATAAACGCTGAGGTCGGCGCTGATGTCGTCGTTGTGAGTGCAGGGGGCTCGAAGCACGACTACGACCTCTACTCTGCTGCCTGGGCGCTTCAGGGGCCCACACGCTTGGTGAAGAAGGGAGGTGCAATAGTCCTACTCGCTGAGTGCCCCGAGGGGCTCGGCTCCGAGGCCTTTACAACCCTCGCCCACGTGGAGCAGCAGTCCGAGTTAGAGCGGAGGTACGCCCTTGGAGCCGAGGCGCTCCAGGTAGTCAAGTCCGCTACCTCGAAGTGCCAGGTTTACCTAGTTTCTAGCCTACCAAAGTACATGGTTGAACCTCTTGGAATCTCCGTCGCGAGGACAGCTAACGACGCCTACGAGAAGGCAGTTGACGGGAGAAGGGGGAGGCGGACCCTCGTCATCCCCTACGGGTGCTCGACTATCCCCGCTGGTTCCTAAGCCTGGATGAGGACCACTAACGACAACCCCATGAGAACCATGTAGCCTATTAGGCCCAGCTTCCTGCTCAGGCTCGTCGGGGAGATGTCATCGAGGGGTGCCATAGACTCCGTGCCCTCACGCATCAGGAAGAAGGCTATTATCACCGCCATTATGACGTAGCCAGAGATCATTAGCAGGAATATCCCAGCTAT
>CAZIKD010000274.1:0-3245 GCA_964539725.1 uncultured Candidatus Bathyarchaeia archaeon
CTGCCCTGCCCTCGACGAGGATTATGTCGTTGCGCTGGCTGATGTCGGGTGTGGCGGTGAGCCTCTCGCGCCCGTAGTGGACGGGCTCGATCTTCTTGCTCTCTTGGCCCACCTGCTCGAGCATGACCTCGATGTCGTGGTGTTCCTTTACGTGCCAGTCGCGCATGAGTTCCTTGGCGCGCTCCTGGATGCGCTTGAGTTTGTCGACGCGGATATCTTTTATTCCCTCTATGGCGATCTTCGACTCGCAGGGACCTACCCTATCGACGGTCTCCATCGCCGCCGCTATTATGGCGGTCTCTGGTCTGTCGAGACTCGAGGGGACCGTAAGGGTGCCGGTCGTCTTGTCGTTCGCCGACTTGAGGTCGATATCTATTCTGCCGATCTTGCCTGTGCGCTGTAGCTCGCGGAGCTCGAAGTCTTTAGGAAAGAGCCCCTCTGTCTGGCCGAAGATGGCACCGATCACGTCGTGGCGCTCCACGACGCCTTCTATTGAGAAGCGTGCATGTATCGTGTACTTGACGCCTGTGTAGCTGTCTTTATCTCCCATTGCTTATGCAACTCTATTCGCGTTTGTCCTGATTCACACTAACCGCGGTGCGGCCCCTCCTATCTCCATCTGGGCTTCGCCCGGGTCCGAAAATTCGTCCCCTCGCTTGGCTTCCATCCGGTGATTGCGGGCGCCTTGACTCATTCTCAGCCTTTTCCACCCGCAGTGAGTGTGAACTACGCCTTTCTGGCGCGGTTAGGAGTCTTTCATCTAAGGATAAAAACCTTCTCGATCAGGCATCTAGGGGTCGCGGTAGTTTTAAGAGGGTTTCACCGACTCTTATCTGAGGTTCGTTCTCATGGTCAAGGTCGCGATAAATGGATTTGGTAGGACTGGCCGCCTCGTGTTGAGGGCGGCGCTAGAGAGGGGCTCCAAGCTCGACTTCGTCGCGGTTAATCGCGGTGAAGCCAAGCTGCTGGGGCACCTGCTGAAGTATGACAGCGTCCATGGGAAGGCCCCCTTCCCCGTCGAGGTGGAGGGCGACTCCATCGTCGCCGCGGGGAAGAGGATCAAGGTCCTGAACGAGTCCGACGCGGAGAAGCTCCCTTGGAAAGACCTCGGCGTCTGGCTCGTTATCGACGCCTCCGACAAGTACAGGGACAGAGACGGGGCGGGGAAGCACCTGAAGGCGGGGGCGAGAAAGGTTCTCGTCGGCGCACCTGGGAAGAAGCTCGACGCAACCATTGTCCTCGGTGTTAACGACGCTGTATACGATCCCGCGAAGCACAACCTAGTCAGCAATGCCAGCTGCACGACGAACTGCGTCGCCCCGGTTGTTAAGGTCCTCAACGACCGCTTCGGTCTAGAGTCCGCGATGGTATCCACCATCCACGCATACACAGGTAGCCAGATGCTCCTGGACCGCGCAGATAAAGACCTCAGGAGGGCACGAGCTGCGTCGATGAGCATCATCCCCACGACAACCGGCATGACCAGCGCCATCGGGGAGGTCCTCCCCGAGCTTAAGGGGAAGGTCGACGGAACCGCTTTCCGCGTCCCGATACCCGACGTAAGCCTCATAGACGTCTCTGCGGTCCTCAAGGGGAAGCCGAGCGCCGATGAAATCAACGCCGCCTTCAAGGAGGCAGCGACAAATAAGATGAAGGGCATACTCGCGTACGACGATGAGCCCCTCGTCTCCATCGACTACATTCACAGCCCCTACAGTGCAGTCGTCGACGGTGCCTCGACCATCTCGAACGGCAGTATGGTCAAAGTCGTCGCATGGTACGATAACGAGTATGGGTACAGCTGTAGGACCATCGAGCTGGCTGAGAAGATGGCTAGTTACGCCAAGTAGGCCCAGGTTTTTTAACGGGTGACCCGGAGCCTCTTCATTTTCTCGAGGTTCTCTGGTTTCCTCTCAAAGTATTCTCGGACTGGATCGAGGAGCTTTACCATGGATTCGGCTGTCGCTGTCTTGAGGTCCATCGGGTGGAGCTTTCCCTCTGCGTAGGTCTTGGCGAGTTCCTCGAAGTTCTCGAAGGATACGTCTCCGCCGAATTTGGTGGGGCGTTCGACGTCGAGCCTCCCGAGGTGTGGGAATACTACCATGCGGACGTGCTCAAGCACCGGGTTGTCCTCAACTTGTTTGGGCGGGCAGAAGGCCTCCCTGTATTTGGCCTTGATGTCGTTGGGTTCGTCGTTCACCCAGATGGCGCCCTTAGCGACGCTCTTGGACATCTTCGTGGTGATGGTCTTGTTTATCCCCTCATCCTCGTCGAAGGCGCCCTGGATGGTTGTGTCCTGGAGGCTGGGGAGGAGCGGATTGTGGAGGCAGACGGGTGTCTTGAAGCCGAGTTTCGGGGCTATTTCCCTAGCTAGCATGTGGACTTTCCTCTGATCCATGCCGCTGCAGGCGGCGTCGAGGTCCATCTGGTAGATGTCCGAGGTCTGGAGGGCGGGGTAGAGTACCCAGCTCGACTCCACGTCCTCGGCGTCGGCGGATCTGCCCATGATCGGCATAGCTCTGAGAGCCCGCTTCATGGTCGTGGCCTTCATGACGCGGACCACCTTCTCCCAGTAGTCCTTGTGACTGACGATGTCCGAGGCCCAGAGATACTCTACCTTTCCCTCAGGGAGTCCGAGGGCGGTGAAGCAGTCCTTGAAATACTCGGCGCCGGCGCGTATGTTGTCTAGGTCTCCGCCGAGTTTATTGTTGATCCAGCCGTGCCACTCTGCGAGGTAGATTATGAAGTGGAAACCCGCGTCAGCATAGTCTTTCATCTTCTTCCCTACGATTAGGCCGGTACCGGCGTGCATCATTCCGCTTGGCTCGAAGCCGACGTAGCCGCGGGGATGGTTGTTTGTCTCGAGCAGCGTTCGAACCTCTGCGGGGGTGATTATCTCCTGCAGGTTCTGGGTCACTAGTCTGAAGCGGGTCTCGGTGTCCATCTTCTTCGCCTTTGGAATCTCTCATAGGCTCTGTTATTAAGGTTTAAGGGCAGGACTCTCTGCCCTCTTGGTTTTAAGATAAGGCGAGGCGGATGTAGTAGACGATTATGAGGATGATGGCTGCTTCCATGAAGTTGAGGTATGCATCCGTCATTGGCCAACCGCCTCGTATCTGAGTCAGCGTTGTGGTTGGAACTGTTTAGTTGTGGGCCGGGCGTCCCTGTGCCTCGCGACAAACACACAGCATCAACGCATGGAGCCAACGCTCCGCTCAGCTGAGCTCTCTCAAATCGCGAGGAGT
>CAZIKD010000275.1:0-3231 GCA_964539725.1 uncultured Candidatus Bathyarchaeia archaeon
AGCCTCTCCATCTTAAGCACGATTACGAAACTTAGGGCTATTGCGGAGCCGAGACCCGAGACATAGTCGCCCGTGAGTAAACCGAACCCAACCCCGACGGAGAGCATTAAAACGAAGGCGATTGTCACTACAATACGTCGTTGAGCTTTCGTGAGAGAGACCTTTCTTCGATAAGACCCCGTTAAGCCTAAACTGGCTAAAAACCCTACTAAGAGCCCGGTTGAAGTCATCCCCATCATGTATCCTATCGCTGCTCCTGCCAAGAGACATACAGCTATTATTATTCTGGTTCTTTTTTCATCCATCCCAACCACCTCATGTCATATATTTCTAACGTAATATAATTCATACGTAAGATATTTTTAACTTTTTCGATCTTCATTGCGCCACACAGATTGAAAACGAATTCCGTCAGAAGCCCAATACATACCCGTGCGTTGTAGATATAATCGATAATTTATGTCTAGAACACGCCTAATATGACCTGGGAGCCGCCATGACCACTGGTGAAGAACAAATGGAGAACGAACTCCCCGAACTAAAAAAGTTATACTCGAACCTCTGGGAAGACGCCCGAACACTCGTCAAAGACATGTCCCATAATATCCGAATGATCGGATTCTTCGGATTCATGTTACTTGGCATGGCCATAATGGAGCTTGGCTCCGCCGACGCCTCATACAGCAGAATAATAGCCGGTACGCCGCGTACATTTGACTACCTATACTTGGTAGGTGGGGCGGTAGGCACGATCGCAGGCCTAGTAGGCGGCATACTAATGATTCGCTACTACTTACTGCTTAAAAATCGGTACGCTCGCGTCCTTGAGATGGAGAAGAAGCTGGAGCAGCGGTGAGTAAAAATGTCTCGTGTAGCCCCTCCACCAAGTAGAGCAGCGGAGAGGCTTCGAGAGTACCTAGAAATTCTGGCAACTGCGCAGGAGCAGCGTGGTAAAATCCTTTGGTACGACGTTTATCGTCGCGCTGGCAATCAGTATCAGACTGATCAGGTCATCCTATACCTTGCTGAGAACGGTTTAGTAACAGGGACTAAGGAAGATGGTTATCAACTAACCAAAAAGGGAGAGACCTGGCGTGAGATACTTGGAAAGCACTCTGACCTTGTCGGGGTCTTGACGAAGGAACTCAGTGGGGACAGGCGTAAGAGCCTCTAGTCTGCTAAACACCAATTATTTTTTCACTAATCTATCCAAATATCCTAGAACTAGTTCTACAATGAACTTCGCGAGCCTTTCATCTGAGCTCGCTACATTCCCATATAGAACCTGGCGATGAACCAGCCCATCTATTGTATAAACCAGTATTCTGCTTAACTCAACCGTATCTGTCTGTATGTACCCTGATTACATAAGAAATCTTGAGAATAGTGGTGCCAATACTCTTTCACCTGATTCGATCTGAGCGCGCGCTAGCTTCGATTGATCGAATTTATCACTTCAGATCATTATACTCCTTTAACGCTTTGCACGCGAACTATATTGAGAGATAAGTTCACTTACCTTTAATATCGTCATTTTACTCACTCTAATCTCTCATCTTCCCTCCGCTTTATAATAATGATGGCTTTAAAATGGGGATTATCTCAGGATAAGATAGGTTTAAAAGAGCCTTTTTTCAGTCTATAGACAATTCGCTAAAAGGGATTTGATGCTCCATGGTACGTTACAAGCAGACTAGCGACATCCTGAAGCTTATGCTCGATAAGGAACACATCAGGAACATTGGTATAATCGCACACATCGACCACGGTAAGACGACGATGAGCGACAGCCTCCTCGCTGCGGCAGGGCTCATGTCCCCCGACCGTGCTGGTGAGGCCCGCGCCCTCGACTACCTCGAAGAGGAGCAGGCTAGAGGTATCACCATCAAGACAGCGAACATAAGCCTGCTGTACGAGGATGAGAAAGGCCAGCCCTACGTCATCAATCTTATCGACACCCCCGGCCACGTCGACTTCAGCGGTAAGGTCACTCGTGCCATGAGGGCACTTGACGGATGCATCCTCCTCGTAGACGCAGTCGAAGAGTTCCAGATCATGACCGAGGTGCGCCTCAGGTTAGCCCTCGACGAGATGGTAAGACCAGTCCTCTACATCAACAAGTTCGATAGACTCATCAAGGAGCTCAAGATGGACGCCGAAATGGCGCAAGAGAAAATCTTACGTATCATCAACCAGTTCAACACGATCGTCCAGACATTCGGGTCAGACGAGCTGAAGAACACGTGGACCGTCAACGCCGGCGCTGGTCAAGTCTGCTTTGGATCTGCTCTCGACCGATGGGGCTTCACCCTCCCCATGCTACAGAAGAAAGGCATCACCTTTAATCAACTAGTCCAGATGTACAAGGACGGTAAACTCGAAGAAATACAGGAGAAACTACCCCTTGCAGAGGCCATGCTCAGTATGGCTATTCAACACTTGCCCAATCCCATCGTTTCACAACCAAGAAGACTCAAGACCATCTGGAAGGGCGATCCAGAGAGCCCCATGGGTAAGGCAATGTACGCCATCGACCCCAACGGTCCCACCGTCGTCTGCATCACCAATATAGTCATCGATCCTCAGGCTGGAGTCGTCAGCACGGGCCGAGTATTCAGTGGAACCTTACGCAAAGGACAGGATTTCCATCTCGTCAACGCAAAGAGGGACCTCAAGGCCCAGCAGGTCAGCATATACATGGGCCAGTACAGGGAGATCGTCGATGAGATCCCGGCCGGGAACATTGTTGCCCTCCTAGGCATAGGTGAGGGCAGGGCGGGGGAGACGCTCGTCGAGCCCTCCCTCAAAGTCGACGCTGTAGGATTCGAGTCCATAAAGTACGCCTCAGACCCGGTTCTCACAATCGCTGTCGAACCAAAGAAGCCCATCGACCTTCCGAGACTTATCGATGCCATGCAAAAAATGAGTATTCAGGACCCCAACTTAGTCACCACAATTAACCAGGAAACAGGCGAATACCTTCTCGCTGGGATGGGTGAGCTCCATCTCGAGATCGCCCTCAAGGACCTCAAACGCGAGTATAACCTCGACGTCACAGAGAGCGAACCCACGGTAGTATACCGTGAGGCCATCCGCGATAGTGTCGGCCCCTTTATGGGTAAAAGCCCCAATAAACACAATAGAGTCTACTTCAATTTTTCTCCTCTTGATCCCACGATAATTGATCTCATCCGCAATGGCGAGATCAGTGTCATCACAAGCCAGAGGAAG
>CAZIKD010000276.1:0-3229 GCA_964539725.1 uncultured Candidatus Bathyarchaeia archaeon
CTGACAACCTAGGTAAGATGACTCAATTCATCCAACAACAGGTATCCGATATCAGCAAAAAGAAGCAACTGTTTGACAAGCTGGAAGCCATACAGAAGGCGATTAAGCTAAGCAAGAAAACCACCAAATGGAGACTTCGAAGCCTAATTGGCGAAAAAGTAAGATGGTATGACGTAGTCGAGACTGGCGAAGGAGAAGTGCAGTGAAATGACCCCATATTGCCGCAATAATTGCAGTCATAGTTGGCGTTCTTGTTTACCAGTCATACCGAGAAGATTTCTTTGAGACTATTGAGAAGCTCATAGAACTCTTCCTGCTTATCAATCCCGAATTGCTCACGATTAACCGTTTCAAATTCCTCCGCCAGCTTCCGCTGCTTCTCTGTTGAGAGGTGTTTGTCTGCCATGGGATAGAGGATGTTATCCTCCTTGTCGATATGCTGCGTAAGAAGTTCGATGTAGTTCTTTTAGCATGAAGAGGGAGATATTTGCACCCTCTCCGTTTCCCCTCTTTTTTTCTAAAACACCTCGTGGTCAGGCCTGGTGACTACACGCAGAACAGCCAAAAAAGGTCAGCGCGGTTCTCTGAGGTGGAAAGCTTTAGGCTCGCTGACGAGCCACACTCTGTTCTCTGCTCATATTCTTAAGCAAGCTAGATGCATCGATTAGACCTTTCATGAGATACGAACTAACTATGCCCGAAATCAGTGTTTTCATTCCAGTACACAGAGGCTCCGCGCTGCTTTCTCAGATGTTGACTACTTTGACAGGTCAGAATGTGGAGAGGGAAATCGTGGTTAGCATTGACGAGCCTTCCGAAGATTCCATAGATCTCGCAGAGCGGTTCAACACGCGAGTCAGATTTGTAACTAACAACGAGAGAGTTGGCAAGGCTAATGCCTTAAACAGCATTGTAGATTCGGATTCTTCAGATTCAACAATTCTTCTTTTCCTTGACGCTGACATAGAATTGCCACAAGATCCAACTTTTCTTCAGCACATTATTGAGAAAATGAAGGAGACTGACCTTCTCGACATACGAAAAGAGGTCGTAAGAGAATCATTCCTTTCCAAGTTAACGTATTACGAATATGTTAGTTTCAACATATGCACGTACCTACTCGCCAAATTTGCTGGAAAATCGCCTGCAATCAACGGAGCAGCGTTTGCAATCAAGAGAAGCGTGTTCAATTCTCTGGGCGGTTTTAGAAACGTTGTAAGTGAGGACCTCGACATAGCAACGAGAGCATATCTTGATGACTACGGATTTGGCTACACAAATGAAGTGACTGTTTACAATCATGTCAAGTCAAACTGGAAAGACTGGATCGTACAGAGAAGAAGATGGACCGTTGGAACGGCGTTATGGGTACGAGAATGGTATAGGCAACTATTGAAAAAAGGTAAGAGAAACCTCAGACTATTCGTCCCTGCACTATTCTTGCTCTTTCCCTCATCTGTAGTCCTGATTTCAAACCTGTTCTTTCCACACTTATTGATCTACGATATTCTTTCGTTGGTTTTTCTATTCCTTCCGATCAAGGTCAGCATACTGCTACCTATTCTATTGTTCACGCATATCAGTCTAAACATGATAGAGAATTTGGTGATCTCTCTGCTGACATTCTTTGTATTCACCCTAGCAATGGTGATATTCTCAAGAAGACTTGGATTCACATTCAGAATGCACGAATTTCTTCTTTACTATTTCTTCTATTCATTACTATGTACCGCACTCATGATCAGTGGTTTTGTCAGAGTGTTTATTCTCAAAAGATATGAGGTTCCTGAATGGAAAGTAGGAGCAGACATCTCTTCAATCCACGACCCAACGCGATAAGTCTCAAAAACAATCCATGTTCGAGGTTTCTAGATGAGAAACAACTTCGAGAAACTGTTCACGGCTTTGTTGATTTTAGTAGTAGTAAGGATTCGCGCACCAGTTTGTTGGGGAATCAGATCACCGCTTGATCGCGTTGACTTAGAACATAGATATTGGATTAGAATCAACGAATGAAAAAAAAGCTAAAATTGGCTCAATTTTGGTTTATGGGTTCAAGTTTGATTAATCTGGGGAAATCAGAGACGGTAGATCAAGATCATGATCTATCTCTCCGCGAATGCGGGTGGAACTTGGACACGAAACCACTGGGGAAACACCTAAGATCATCACATGGATTGTTGCTTTTCAATTCAACAATGGAAGGGTAGGATCGTACCACAATGAAGTATCATAAACGCGAAAAGAATCGAGAATGGCATTTACAGTGCCAGCAATGCCACCACATATGGACGGTAGAACTAGGGAAAGTTCACAGTTGGAGCGATTACCCTGAAGCTCAATCGTGTCCAAAATGTGGATCAACGTCAACAATCAAAGTCACACATGGATCTTGTGTGGTTAATAGAAGATTATACCGAATTAACCCATCTCAAATCGTCTAGTTCAAATACGAATTGAATGCAGACACGAGGTTTCAAGGTGTATCAGATGGATGAAGTAGAACGCGATCTACCTGAAGAAGACGAGGAAGATACTGATGAACCCGAATCACCCGAAGATGAGTGGTAGCGGCACCGTTTATTCTGTTTCGGGTAAACGTGATGCATAATGGACAAGAAACGCGCGGAAGCAATTAAGGCGCGGAAAAAACAACGTGAAGCAGACACTCAACAAGCAATATCGGGTAAAGTGGGCAACTGTGTGAAATGCGGAAACAACAAACCGTTGGAAGGCGCGGATATTATTGCCCCTAGCTTGATTCCACGAATATTGTGTGCCGACTGCAAAAGGAGAACCCAACAAATGAATGCGTCGGCCATAGCCTCGGATACAACAGCCGAACCCATAATACCTGAGACTACAGAACAATATGCTGAAGAAGAAGACGCTGTAGAAACTGAAGAAGATACTGAGAGTAGCGAAGACGTAGCAGACACAGACGAATCTTAGATTCGCTCGTCTAGGCTGGTCTGAGTACACTTGTGAATCCAGAGGAGAGGTTCACCCGAGAATTTAGCTCGGCAAACTGGACATTGAACGGTCATAATCTAGAGCTTCAATCTGTTAGACTCTTAATCCATAGAGGGAAAAACTTCTCATCCAAGAAACAGTGGGTGAACGTATGATACTGGATCTTCATACACACACCGAGGATTACTCACCATGTTCAATGATAAGCTTGGAAGAATTGATTCTGACTGAGCAGGAGTATGTGGACGGTATCGTA
>CAZIKD010000277.1:0-3219 GCA_964539725.1 uncultured Candidatus Bathyarchaeia archaeon
CGCCGGCCATGGCTGCTGAGGCATCTTGCGAATCAAAACGCCTCGGCATAGCGAATCCCTCCCTGGATGTGCTTCAAGAAGTTTGCGTCCAGGTAGTTCGCGCTGTCGGCGCCACCCATCGTGAACCAGGAACACCCGCCGTCGTAGGCGTGGTACCACGAGAACGGGTGATCAGCGCCCATCGTGCCGCCGCTGACCGAGCTTTCGTCGAGGTTGATCAAGACCGTCCCCCCGTTGACCTTCGCGTGCGCGGGCGACAAGATAGCGGAGATAATGAAGATACTAGACCTAGGTAAAATGAGCTTAACGCAATTCAATGAGGCGATAAGTCGCGCGATAATGGAGACGTACCAGTCTAGGCTCGAGGCGACTGTAAACCAGTTGATCGAAAAAAGACTTGGTGAAAAATAAATGGTAACAGTTGAAGACTTAATAAACAATTTAAAAGAGAACTATAAACCCAACGAAGTTTTAGCGGTAGCGATATGGTCAAAGGGAGATATAACCCAAGCAGCCAAAGAAAAGAGGTTAACCCTAACAGATGATCAGATCGACATGATCCTCGACGACATAGACAGGCACCAAGACGCGTCTATGGGTATATCGTGGGAAACGGTCAAATTTTTTTTTTTTAGACGAAAACCAATAATTCAACATAAATGTTAAAAGCCTATTTTTGGCTTATTTTGGTCTATAGTATACCAAAATTTTCGTATCTAATAGGTGTTTTATTCCACAATCGCCCGTCTACACTGTAGGTTGAGCACCGTTGAAGCGGATAATTCTCGACACAGACCCGGGCGTCGACGACGCCCTGGCTTTCCTCCTCGCCTTCTCCAGCCCTGAGATCAAGGTTGAGGCGGTCACTACCGTAGACGGCAACGTCGATGTTGAGAAGGGGACTCGGAACGCGAGGCAGCTCCTCGAGTTTCTAGAGAGGAACGACGTGCCCATAGCACGGGGTGCGGGGCACCCCATGCTCAGGTCGATGGATCATGCGGAGAGCTTCCACGGTAAGTCAGGGTTAATGGACGCCGTTCTCCCAGAGCCAAAGATGATGATCGAGAAAAGGGGTGCGGCTCAGCTTATCATCGACGAAGCGGGTAGACTTGGGAAAGACCTCACTCTAGTCGCGTTGGGACCTTTGACAAACATCGCAACTGCGATCCTCACTGACCCGACGATCCCCGAGAAAGTCAGCGGACTCGTCATAATGGGTGGTGCTTTTAATCTAACCCCCTATGGAACGGGGAACGCCACTGCAGTTGCCGAGTTCAACATCTGGCACGACCCCGACGCAGCTAAACTCGTCTTCGACAGCGGCATCCCCACTGCCTGCATCGGACTTGACACCACAACCCATCCTGACTACAGGCTGAGCAAAACAATGTACGGCGAGATCGTCGCCATGAAGACGAAGCGCTATAAACTCATCGAGGGTCTCTGCGGGACGCTGGTGGATAGGTTCAACGGCTTAAACCTCCACGACCCCATGGCGATGGCCTACGTCATAGATCCCACAATATTCAAGACGGAGAAATATAGGGTCGAGGTCGAGACCGTTGGCACTCAGACAATGGGGATGACGATTATCGACCGACGTAGGTTCCACCGCCAGGTGAACCAGGAGGTAAAGCATGAGATCATCGTTGAGGTTGATGCCCCTAAGTTCCATAAGATGATAATAGACAGGATTGCTAAGGGTGGTTGACGTGGCGGAGCTAATCACCTGCGGAGCCATAAACTGGGATATCAACCTCTTCATCGAAAGGCTTCCCAGGGCTGGGGAGGAAGTACCCGTCAAGGAGATTCAGCGCGTCTCCGGCGGAACCGCCGCGAACGTCGCCGTAGCGGCGGCGAGGCTCCTCGGCAAGAAGCGAGTAGCCTTCATAGGCGCCCTCGGGAAGGATGAGATAGCAGACAAGCAGCGAAGTATTCTCTGGGATGAGGGGGTCGACGACTCCGGCCTACTCTTCGTCCAAGGGAAGGAGTCGGGGCAGGCATACATCAGCATAAGCGGCGACGGTGAGAACGAGATACACACCTACTTCGGCGCTAACCTAAAGCTGGATGGACCGTGCCTCAGGGATCCTGAGAGGCTGAAGCTCATCAAGGGGGCGAAGATCTGTGTGATAATGGACCCTCCCCTAGAGACGGCGAGGTACCTAGCCGAGTTGTGCAGGGATTACGGCGTCACCGTCATCTGGGATCCCGGCGTCTACGCTGAGCTCGGCCTGAATGAACTAATGCCGACCCTCACCAACACAGACTATTTCATACTAAACCATGTCGAGTATGAGAACCTGCTCGGCACCAGCTCGGCCCATGAGATAGCCCAGAGGATGCATGAGAGAGTGAAGGGTCTCAAGTGCATAATAAAGCACGGCTCGGAGGGCTGTACCCTCACTCAGGATAGCGTAGGTGCCATTATTCACATCAACGCGGTCCCCCTCGACAGGTTAGGGATGATCGTCGTCAACACCGTAGGCTGCGGGGACGCCTTCATAGGTGGCTTCGCCTCCGCGAAAGTCGAGGGGCTCGATGATACCGAGGCCCTCCGCTGGGGAAACGTCGCAGGCAGCTTCAAGGCGACGCGAAAGGAGACACGTGGGGGCCCCATGAAGGCGCAGCTCGTCGAGCTCATCGAGAAGTGGAGGAGCATATGAGTTGTCCAATAGCATCCGAGGGGTCAAGCGTGTCTCCGCCTATCTTGATGAGAGGGGCATCGAGGCGAGGGTTGTCACCCTCGACGAGTCGACGAGGACCAGCCAACTCGCCGCCGACGCCCTCGGCTGCACTGTTGCTGAGATAGCGAAAAGCATAGTCTTCAGGGCAGGGGAGGGCGCAGTGGTCGTCGTCATAAGCGGCGATAGGCGCGTAGACGCAAAAAAGGTCTCGACCCACATCGCCATCAAGGTGGGCAACGCCGATGCCAACATGGTGAAGAAGCTCACTGGCTACGCGATAGGTGGCGTCCCGCCATTCCCCCACGATGCGTGTGTCAGAGTCCTCCTCGACGATAGCCTCACCCGCTTCGAAAAGGTGTGGGCGGCTGCTGGAACACCGAACTCGGTGATGAACCTCAGAGTAGAGCAGCTGAGGAACATCGTCGGCGGAGAACTTGTCGCGGTAGCCGCCTAGTCGCACTTATCATATACACCGCGCGCTCCTATGTTAAACGTTTTCAGGAGCCCCAGCGTCCGGGCAGCATCCCACTAG
>CAZIKD010000278.1:0-3203 GCA_964539725.1 uncultured Candidatus Bathyarchaeia archaeon
CTGAAGTGTTGACCACCCTCGAAGTACAACTTCTCATTGAACTTCGGGTCTGTCTCCGGCGTGTTCGCGAATTGGTAGGCGCAGCACTGGTAGCAGCTGATTCCATTGCCGTAGCCACGGTAGGTGGGGAGCATGTTGTCGAAGTACGGCGCTCCGAATTTTGCCACAGATTCGTGTACAAGCATCCATAGGTCGTCATATTCAGGCTTGAAGAACTCTGGTGAGACGTAGTTCTCGGTTTTAGGGAAGTTGAAGGGCTTTCCCCAGAAGTCCCCTTCGAGCGCCACCTCGGTGATGGCGCGGAAGAACATTTGGACCTCGTCCTCGTAGCTACCGTAGGTGTCAGGGCCGACACGCCCCTTCATCACGACGGGGACGTTCTGCCAAATCTTCGGCACACCCATCGGAAGCTGGATATTGCTGAACACCAGCTGCCCGCCACGCGTCACATAGGTCTGCGTCAACTCGTAGAACAGCATCTGAGCGAGCTGCTTCACCCTCTCGTAGGGGAGCCCCCTGAGGAAGGGTGCGAGGAACATCGTGTAGTACATGAAGCCTTGGCCGCCGCTGAAGTTCGTCTGCCCAGCTGCGAGCACCTTCACGCTGTGCAGGATCGCCACCTCAGGCTGCTTTGCCGGGCCAGCGACGCTACTGCGGAAGCCCGTGCCATCGGGGATGAGGCCGTAGTAGAGGAAATATCTAAGGTCCCAATCCTGACAGAACGGACGACAGCCAAAATACTCCAGAGTATGGATGTGGATGTCACCCTGGTGGTGCGCCGTCGCCAGCGTCGGGTCCATAAGCAACAGGTACTGCTCCTTGCTGAGCCTGTCCGCCTTCTTCTTGTGCACCGTCTCCGGGTTTGGTTGGAGGTTCGCGTTCTCCTTCGCCTCGAAGCCTGAGCCCGTGTCGATCTCGTAAGCATCAACCACGGGGACACCTACACGAGTCAAGATATTCCTGTAGATCTGGAGCTCCGGCATGTTCTCAGACTCGCTCCACTCGAGGAGGACATTGTTTGTGATCTCCCTCACCATGGGACCCGAGACGAACTTTGGCTTGATGAGCTTGATCCTTGTCTCAACCTCCCTAGCGAGCTTCTCCGCCTTAAGCGAACTGAGGGGCGGCATCCCGAACATCGTCTCCGCGAGCTCAGTCTCCCTGACGAGCTGATCCACTATGCGCGCCTTGTCCCACTCCACAAGGTAGCCGTCGGTGGTGCGCACCATCGGCATCCCCTTGTAGAGCCGCTCAGCCTTGTAGAACTGATCTATGAACGTCTGCCCAGCCGGTAAATCCTTACTCCTCTTTAACATTCAGCAAATCCCTCACAACTTCCTCGCTCAGCATCCCGCCTGGGAACATCTCCTCGACCGCCGCACAAAGATCACCAACTTCGAGTATCGGCGGATTCCCGAAAATATTCCTCATCACGAACTCCGTCTGCGCCTCCGAGTCAAACCACTTCGCTTCGAAGGGGATAGACTTCTCCTTGAGGTAAGCCTTAAGCTCCTCACATTTGTGGCAGTCAGGAAGGGAATAGATCTTCGCGATAGGGTTAATAACACTCATTCCTGGCATCACCGATGGAGATCACTAAGCTAGATGGTAGAAGAGTCGCTATGCGGCGTATAAGAACGTAATTGTCTCATCCATAATACTCCGAATAATGAATTTTAGGGACAATCTACTTTTATAATATATAAAGTAGAATTGTCTCATATTTATATAATCATATTAATATTATTTCAAACATCTACAATAGTTTATATATTTAATCATACGCAGTTACAATCCGTAATAGTTACGGAGAATGCCTGTTATTTATGACAATCATAGTCTGCCTCGTGGGCACGCACTTCCGACGCCCCTTCGACGGCATTCGTTACTGGAGCAAACACCACGGTATAACAAAGCTCTACTTATTATACAGCAATGCCAAAGCAACTGATGAGACTGCAGTATTCAGCTACATGAGTCAGAAAAACGCTGAGGAGCTTCGAAATAAGCTAGAGATACTCGATCCCGAACTAGTGGGATTCGACCCGATGGATCACCGTAGCGCATTCAAGGCGATCTATGGTGTCGTAAGCAAGGCGCGCGCCTCAGGCGAGGAGGTCCTCATCGACGTCACCAGCACCACCGACGTTTCTCAGGGAGTCTCTCTAACTGTAGCCTTGATGTTTAGAAATGCACGAGTTTACAGCGTACCACCCGAAAAATCTGCTTGGTACGTCACTGGAAGGGTCGGGGACCCCCAGTTTGAAAAGTGGTTTGAAAACGCGCGTAACCAATCGAGCAAGGAGCCAAAAGAAATACAGCTCCCCGGGTATCGCCTCGAGCCTAACACTAAACACGAGGAGAAAGAGTGGGACAGGGAGAAGAAGCTCTTGATCCTTCTCCGCGAGAACGGCGGTGAGGCTGAGTCGATTAGTGATATTATTCGCTGGTTCGGCCATAAGGCAGCCAGTAGCACCCTCCGGAACAAGTTTAGCCGCATAGTAACTAAACTCGAGATGAAGGGACTCATCGATGCTGAGAAGGGAAGTAAGATGAAGGTCATCAATCTCACAGAGTTCGGAGAAATCTTCGCCGAGGCCCTTGCGGAGCAAAGCGCAGTATAACGCTGAGTCTTCATACTCTGCATCACTTAACAGGGTGAAGTGAAAAACCGGGTCACACAACATGCCTCATTCCTCGTTTACTAAACAAACGACGAACGTCATCCCAGGACAAGGCGTAATATGTGATATTATTATTCGGATTACATATTAGGCACAAACTATTTAGTAGCAACGACAATATTATCCACGCCCCTTTTAGCTAAGTTTTTATGTAGAACCCCTGAGGCTACAATAAGAATCAGGGGATAAGAGTTGCTAGCTGAGGTTGTTCTCACCCCTTCTGAGGGGAAGAGGCTCATCGCCAAAGCGATTGCCCACATGCAAATAGTCCAACTCGCCAAAGAGAAAGGAATAATCATTGTAGCCACGAGCACCACGAACGCTTATGTCATCGAAGAGCTACTTGGCAAAGAGATAAAGGACAAAGGTATGTTCACTGCCGGCGTCGTCACAAAGGACGGGCTTCAGATCACTGAGGCGAAGGGGCGCTATGACCACCACGTCATCCAGAAGGGTAAGGTAAAAACTGTCAAGGTCCCCGAACTCGGTGACATTTTAAAAGAGATGGGCCCCAGTGAC
>CAZIKD010000279.1:0-3188 GCA_964539725.1 uncultured Candidatus Bathyarchaeia archaeon
CCGCCACCGGATCGACCCCAACGCTGTGGCGTCCGCCCGGCGGGTTGACCAATGACGCCGTTAACGCGGTGGCTGCCCAAGACGGGCTCGCCGGAATCAATTGGGATGTCATCCCGTTTGATTGGATCAACGATTCCGACACAGCTGCCACCCGTTACGTGCTGATGACCCAGATCAAACCCGGCTCGGTGGTGCTCTTTCACGACAGCTACTCCTCGACCGTGGACCTGGTGGCCCAATTCATCCCGGTGCTCAAGGCCAACGGCTACCACCTGGTGACGGTCAGCCAACTGCTCGGTCAGCGCACACCGGGCAGCCTCTACGGCGGCCGGGAGAACGGCCCACCGGCCAATGCGCTCACCGACATTGCGGCCGAGGACATTCCCGTGCTGCCGGCCACCTCGTCCCCGCCGCCGATGCCGAACTTCCCGATCACCGACATCCCGGGTGCGAACTCGGGCGGTCCCACCAACGGCGCGTAGCCGCTCCCGTCACCGCGATGCACAGCCAGACCGCTCTCGTCCTCATCGCACTGGTCTTCTGCTACGCGCTGGTGTCAGGCCTTATCCGGCGCTGGTACGTCGCGCCGGCCCTGATCTTCATGCTGCTGGGCATGGCACTGGGCCCGTTCGGACTGAATGTGCTTGACGCGGGGCCTGGTACCGAGGGCTACACCACGCTGGCCCAACTCGCGCTGACGGTAATCCTCTTCGTCCAGGCTTCCCGACTCGATCTCAGTCGTGTCCTGCGCCGCGGGCTGCTGAGTTTCCGGTTGATCGTCATCGGAATACCGGTCACGCTGGCACTCGGGGCGCTGACCGCCGCTCTACTGCTGCCCGTCCTGCCATGGTGGGAGGCGGTGTGCCTCGCCGCGATCATCGCGCCGACCGAAATCGCCCTGATCGAGGCGCTCCTGGAGGATGCTCGGATTCCGGCGCAGATTCGCCACGCCCTCTCCGTCGAGAGCGGGTTCTCCGACGGGATCGCCTTGGGCGCGCTGTTGGCGGCAGTGGCGCTGGCCTCGGCCCGGGTTGACCCTGACCCGGGCCATTGGGCGTGGTTCGCCTTTCGCACCGAAGTCGTCTCTGTCCTCATGGGTGTCGCGACCGGGCTGATTGGTGGACTGCTCGTGGTGTGGTCGCGATGGCGAGGCTGGATCAGTGATATCTGGGCGCAACTGGCCACGCTCGCCATAGCCCTGGTCTGCTTCGAACTCGGCGAGGTTGTCCACGCGAGTGGTTTCGTGACCGCTTTCACCGGCGGACTGGCGTTCGCGTCAGTCACGATCCGCGGTGCGGCCGCCGACCCTGACGGGCACGTCGGCGCAGCGGTGCCCAATCAGTTCTCCGACGCGGCTTCACAGCTGCTGGAATTGCTGGTTTTCGCCATGTTCGGCGCCTTCGCCCTGATCGATGGTTGGCGGCAGGTGAGTTGGCGAGTGGTCGTGTTCGTCCTGATCGCCGTCTTTGCGGTCCGGATGGTCGCGGTGTGGATCGCGTTCCTGCGCACGGATCTGGCCCTCCGCGATCGCGCGTTCGTCGGTTGGTTCGGCCTGCGCGGAATCGGAACGCTGGTGCTCGGCCTGCTCGTCATCAACAGCGGTGAGATCCAACACGAGGATGTCATCGCCCAAGCCGTGGTCGTGACCGTGACACTGAGCATGGTGCTGCACAGCGTGACCGCGAGGCCGGGCATCCGGTGGCTCTCAGCCAGGGGGCCCGCAGTTGCACCAAAGGCGACCGGTGATTAGCCCTCGTCGCGGACCTTCGCCATTGCCAACACATCGAGGCGGCGATCCATCTCCTCCTCAGAGAGTTTCTCGCCGATCAGGCCACGATCGATGACGGTTTGCCGAATCGTCTTGCGGCCCTTGAGAGCCTCCTTGGCCACCGCCGCCGCCTCCTCGTAACCGATAGCTGAGTTCAACGGGGTCACGATCGACGGGGAAGACTCGGCGAGGCGGCGTAGCCGGTCCTCGTCGGCCACCAGGCCGTCGATGCAGCGCTGCGCGAACAGCCGGGAAACGTTGGCCAGCAGGGTGAACGACTCCAATAAGTTGCGCGCCATCATCGGGATGTAGACGTTGAGTTCGAACGCACCCGACATCCCGCCCACGGTGATGGCGGCGTCGTTGCCGATCACCTGAGCCGCCACCTGGGTCACCGCCTCAGGGATCACCGGGTTCACCTTGCCCGGCATGATCGACGAACCCGGCTGCAGATCGGGTAGATGCAGTTCGCCCAGACCGGTCAATGGACCCGATCCCACCCACCGGATGTCGTTGGCGATCTTTGTCAGTGACACCGCGATGGTCTTGAGTGCACCGGATGCCTCGACCAGTCCGTCCCGAGCGGCCTGGGCCTCGAAAGAATTTCTCGCCGTGCGTAACTCGGCCAACCCGGTCTGGGCGATGAGTACGTCGACCACCTTGGCGCCGAACCCATCGGGCGCGTTCAGGCCGGTGCCGACGGCGGTGCCGCCGATGGCGAGTTCGCCAAGGCGGGGAAGTGACCCACGTACCCTCTCTATGCCGGCCTCGATCTGGCGCGCGTAGCCGCCGAACTCCTGGCCGAGGGTGACCGGAACGGCATCCATTAAGTGCGTACGGCCGGATTTGACGACGGTGCGCCACTGGGTGGCCTTGACCGCCAGCGAATCGTGTAGCACCTCCAGCGCTGGAATCAGTTGACGCACAGCGGCTTCGGTGGCGGCGATGTGTGTCGAGGTCGGGAATGTGTCGTTGGAGGACTGCGACATGTTGACGTCGTCGTTGGGGTGCACCTCGACGCCGTCGCGTGCGCAGATCGAAGCGATGACCTCGTTGGCGTTCATGTTCGAACTAGTTCCCGAACCGGTCTGGAACACGTCGATGGGGAAGTGATCATCGTGTTTACCGTCGGCGATCTCTCCCGCAGCGGCGATGATGGCGTCGGCCTTCTCTGCGGCCAGCAGGCCGAGATCCTTGTTCACCTGCGCGCAGGCCGCTTTCAGCAGGGCCATCGCCCGGACCTGGTTGCGATCCAGTCCGCGGAAGGAGATCGGGAAGTTCTCCACGGCCCGCTGGGTCTGAGCCCGCCACAGGGCTTTGGCCGGAACCCGGACCTCGCCCATGGTGTCGTGCTCAATGCGGTACTCGCCTTCGATGGTCATATCTTCCTTGCTGTTGTTCGATCGGTGCGGGGTAGTCG
>CAZIKD010000280.1:0-3178 GCA_964539725.1 uncultured Candidatus Bathyarchaeia archaeon
GTTCTCGATTTGGCAACTAGTCACACCTGTCAGGATCATAATGCTACTACTTCGTCTATTATAAATTTAGAGATACGTGCGCGCTTCGAAAAGTACCTCTTCCAACAGAAATGCAACAAACTCGCCAAGCTAGGAAAAAGAATTGCCAAGGTCGACGAACTAATACACTAAGAGACCTTCAGACCAAACGTAATAAGCCTCTACCAGAACGACGTGAAAATAGGAAGAGCAAAAACCGACCAGGCTACCGTAGTCAAGCTCGTCATCCAGCAGTTGGTCACACACGCTCTTTTATATATAATAGTTAAGGATTAATTATGAACATCCAACGTCCTGCTTACAGCAAGCTTGTGAAGGAGCTTCGCTCAGGAAAGTTCGTTCTTACAGGAGAACTAGAACCTGAAAAGGTAACGAGCCTAGAAGAGATAATGACGAGCGCAAGGGCAATGAAGCCCTACGTAACAGCAGCAAACGTCACAGACAACCCCTTGGCATTTGCTTACATGAACTCGCTCGTTCCTTCTTATCTAGTTGAGAAAGAGGTCGGGCTTGAGACCGTCTATCAAATGACGGTTAGAGATCGTAACAGGCTTGCTCTTGTTTCTGATGTGCTGGCTGCTTCGCACTTGGGGATAAAAAATATTCTTGCGATCTCCGGAGATCATACATCTTTGGGCGACAATCGCGATGCTCTAAGCGTTTACGATGTAGATTCTACACAGTTCGTCTATTTGCTTCATAAAATGATAGATGATAAAGTAGACATTGCGGGAAATGAGATCCACGGAAAAATGGGTTTAAATGTTGGAGTAGCGGCGAATCCTAACGCCGATCCATTGGAACCTGAAATTTTGAAAATTGGTAGGAAAACGAAACTGGGTATAGATTTTATTCAAACTCAGACCATGTTCGATATTGATAAGACTAAAACATTCTTAAAAGAAGTAGAAAAGTATAATTGTCCAGTTCTAGTTGGTGTGTTCCCATTAAAATCCTTTGGAATCGCAGATTTCTTCGATAAAAACATTCCCGGTGTCCATGTACCACCTGAACTTTTAGAAAAAATGAGACAAGCTAAGGATGAGCCGAATAAAGAAAGAAAATACAAATTGTACGATGAAGTGAATATGGAGTTCTTTGCTCCATTCATCAAAGAGATAAAAAAAACCACGAAAGCTGCCGGCATCCATGTTATGGCCGTTCTATATGAGCGCATTTTTGAACCTCTTCTTAAAGAAACGTTGTAACCTTGTAATGAAAAAACAGTGTCAAAATGGTGTAAAAAATGTTGGCAATTTCGGGAAAAGAAACGAGTTCACAAGAATGTGAATTGGCAGTTCGAATCGATCAAGATGCCTGTAGCCGATGTGCGGTTTGCATTTCCACATGTCCTTATGAAGCAATAGAAGGAAAGTTTACACAAAATAAACTCGAAGAAGTCAAGATTAACCCCGATAAATGTCAGGCATGCGGTATCTGCCCAAGTTCCTGTCCCTCGTCTGCAATTAAAACAGTTTATTACGAGAGCGGAGTCTTGGTTAATCATATTTCTCAATTATCAATCGGAAAAGGTCCATTGAATCTAGTTATAGCTTGTAAGGGAAATGGTCCTTCTGCAGATGAAATTAAAAAATTATCGCAAGTACGCATATTAGAGGACTATTTAATTTTGCGAATTCCTTGTCTCGGACGAGTTTCTCCAGAAACTATACTGCAAATTGTAACTTCAAATGTGAAACATTTAGTTCTGGTACCTTGTGAAGAAGATCTATGTAAATATAAAGAAGGCAGCAAAAAACTGCATTACAGGTACTTACTCCTAAAATCTTTAATGACTGATCTAGGATATGAGTCAAATTTATTGACCCTTGAAGAAAACTCGGTAAAAGCAGAAATTGATCAGTCTAATTGCGTTTCTTGTATGAACTGTTGGTATGCTTGTAAATATAACGCCATCAAAATAAATGGAAAAGACACTCCTTCAGTGGACCCTGATTTATGCGTTGGATGTGGCGTTTGTGTTGGCCTTTGTCCAGCAATTACAATCCGAATGAAGGGATATGATTCACGTCAAATTGAAGATAAAATTGTTAGTATTTCTAAATCCCTTCATTCAACTATCGAAGTCGAAAAACATCCCAATATTTTGGTTATGTATTGCCAATGGTGCAATTTTCCAAAATTATCGAAAAACACGGAAAACATAGTAACTGAAAGGACAGACGAAAGTAATATTACATATCTTCCGCTACCTTGTTTGGGAAGAATGGACTCGATGCACATTGTTCAAGCATTATATTCCGGATTTAATGGTGTATTTGCAATCGGTTGTAAAAAGGAAAGTTGTAAAATGGATAAAATAAAAGGAAATGAAGTCGCCGAAGCTCGAATTAACAATCTAAAGGTTATTTTAAAGCAGCTTTCTATAGATAGTAAAATAGCTGTGGACTTTGTACGACCTGAATACGTCGATGATTTTTCAGGTTCCGTTAATTCATTTATTAATACTTTAAAGTTTAGTAAAGAGAGGGGTGATAATTGAAATGATCATCACAGAAGTTAAACCGATAGATGAAATCCTCGGGTTTTTGGAGTCCAGCAAGAAAGTTCTGTTTGTAGGATGCGACGGTTGCACTCAACCCCCAAGAGGTTTGAAGGAAGCTTCGTTATACGCCAAGCTCCTTGAAATGGGTGGGAAACTGAAAAACAAAACACTTGAAATTAAAGCCACAACTGTGGCTGTCTCTTGCGATAATAATTTAATATCCACCACTTTACGTCCCCAAGTTGAGGACGTGGACACAATAGTCAGTTTCGCTTGTGGTATCGGGGTTCAAGCAATTACAGAAGTTTTTCCAGAGAAGATATGTTACCCTGCACAGAACTCGATGTTTTACGGACTACAGGAAAGAGAGCAAGGTAAAATGCTAGAGCGTTGCAGGGCTTGTGGAAATTGTATTCTCGCCGATACAGGCGGTATTTGTCCAATCACCAGGTGTCCTAAGCAGATTCGTAATGGTCCTTGCGGAGGAAATGTCAAAGGAAAATGCGAGGTGGGGGCATATACAAAACCATGTGCGTGGATCACTATTTATGAACGACTAAAATCAATCGATCGTCTGGATTTATTCGAGAACTTTCATCCACCACGTGACTATAAAAAAGCTCAGTGGCCACG
>CAZIKD010000281.1:0-3174 GCA_964539725.1 uncultured Candidatus Bathyarchaeia archaeon
AAAGAAAATCCTCTAGCATCATACGATTCAGAGGGGATATGGAATGCATTGAAAACTGCTTGTTCACATCCATCTAAAGACAATGGATTCCAGAAAACGAAATGGCCTACTGTCGCATTTACCTATGATTCGGGCGATCCCCTAAAAACAGGTATACCCGGGATTCCTAATGCTGCTCCTTCAGGTTCCGGAGTTGTGTATGACAGTGATCTGCTCGTTGCCTGTCACTCATATTCTCTTCTGGGGACATACCAGAAGTATGTTGCCCAGCCGAACCCTAATCCGAAATATGTGGTCTTAAGAAACCCCTGGGGTTTGGTGTCCAGTGTGACTAGGTTGAATGCTGACGCATCAAAACTTACTAAAGATGATTTACCGAAATTTGCTGGATTAATTAACTCGCCGAACCTTGCACTCTGGCAGCCGGCCACTGATGCCGGGAAACTCCAAGACGGGATATTCGCTCTGGAGCACACCAAATTCTGCAAATATTTCCGTGGCTTTTCCTGGGTCTGATATTTTTTTTATAGTCACTATCAGCACCAGAGGAGACAAAGGGTGGGAAAAGGAAAAAACCGATGATTAACAATAAGGTCGTGACCTGATTATGAAAGGAAAAAATATCGCCATAGTACCGGTTCTTCTGGTCATAGTGGCAGTGCTTGTATCCCCGATTATTATTGTCCGCGCAACTGCGGGGGTTGAGACCCTGATCACCACTAATGCAACCGGCTCTGAACAGGTAGCCCCGGTAATCTCCGGAAACTGGATTGTGTGGGAGGATACCCGCAATGGTGGTTCGGACATATATGCCTATAATGTTGTCACCGGTCAGGAAAGAAACATCACTCCCGCAGGGTCCTGGGCTCAGAGTCCGGCGATCTCCGGTACCAGGGTAACATGGCAGGATTACCGGAATGGAAATTATGACATCTATTTACACGATCTCACAACTCAACTGGAAACCCGTATCACCACGGATCCCGCTGATCAGACGGCTCCGGCAATTGACGGGACGAAGATTGTCTGGCAGGACCTCAGGAATGGCAGGTATGATGTCTATCTCTATAACACTTCAACCGGTAGTGAAACCCTGTTGTCTCCGGGCACAGAGACCTCAGACCAGAAATATCCGGCACTATCAGGAAATCTGGTTGTCTGGCAGGACAACCGCAATGGCAGTGATGACATTTTCCTCAATGACACATCTACCGGAATACTCTACAATCTAACCCCTGGCACACTCTCTTCAGACCAGATAAAACCGGCAATTCGAGGTAACATAGTAGTCTGGAGAGATTTGCGTACCATCGTCAGGGGCAACATTTTTATGAATGCCACGTTCGGAACATGGGCAACGAGTCGCATTGATGCAGGGCCTGATACCGCTACAAAAGATCACCCCTCAATAGATGGTACAAAAGTTGTCTGGCTGGATACCCGCAACAGGGGCCCTGGACAATATGATGTATTCATAAAAGACCTGACTGGTGGCGGAGATACCCGTATCACAACAGATTTGGCATATATCACTGCATCACCCGATGCCAATGGTTATCCTACGGGTCCAACAATTTCGGGTAGCAGGATCGTATGGGGGGATGACCGCAACTGGGAGCGCGATATCTACCTGTATACGGACGGGATTACGGATTCCTGTCCGGTCGCCAACTTCACGCCGTCTGCACAGACAGGTATAATCCCGTTAACCATCCAATTTACTGACACGTCCAGCCAGTTTTCCAACCCGATTACACACTGGTCATGGGAGTTCGGTGATGGAAACCGGTCCAGCGAGCAAAATCCACGTTATACATATACCCTTCCGGGAAATTATGATGTCAGACTGACAGTAAACAATGACTTGTGCCGTAGTGAAACGCCGATACAAAACGAGTATAAAATTGTTGTTGGAACAGCTCCTGTTGCGTCTTTTACCGCCCAACCTGTATCCGGAATGGTACCGCTTTCTGTTACCTTTTCCGATTCATCCATCTCTGCGACATCCTGGAACTGGTCGTTTGGAGATGTCACATACTCAGAGGAACAGAATCCAGTTCATGTTTACCCATATCCGGGCACCTATACGGTGGTGCTTAACGCCAGCAATACCTTGGGGTACGCAACAACCCAGACCACCATTCATGCACTGAGTGGTGCTAACGAGAATGCTGACACAACGATTGATGGAATAACAATTACTACACCGTATGGTTCACAGTTTCTTACCTATAATACTACAAAACTTTCCCAATATACCAATACAGGTTCCATTCTCATTTGTTCTGACCCGGCGATTTCATCGCATGGATGGAAAAATATAACATTCCTTTCCCGAGACGGGATTGGGTTCAAAGCATCTGGTACTGATATTCAAGGTAATATCACCGGTGTGATCTTCCAGACAAGCGAGATCAATCCGGCCGGGTTTACGGCAGACACGGGTAAATTAAGTTCTGTCAATTACAGTATTTCCCTCTCATCGTATCCGGTGGGAGGAACGGTAAATACGCGGATTTGGGAAGGGGTTCTCCCTGATGACCTCAGCAATTTCCGAAAAATTGCAACCCTGTCGAACTTTTTGGGGGTCGCCGATCTTGGAGGGGTGCCCGGTGTTGCATACACTACAGAGATTACCAAGACACATTTTCCAGCAGATGGAACAGTTACATTCCACATGAGTGTAAATTCGAGTTGGGTTGCATGGATGACAGATGGGAGAGATCATGTATATCTTGAACGTATCGCAGACGGGCGAGCAACCGGTGAGGTCCTGCGTTCCCGGTACCTGTATAACGATCCCGTTCAGAATCTCGATTATTTCGAAGCGGATTCTCCCCGGGGACTCTCCACGTTTGGTCTCTCGCTCCTCTCCGGCTCCGGTAATCCCTTCCAGCTTATTACCCTGACTATTGCAAGCCACATTGGTTCATTAGAAGGGGGGGGAGGGAGTAGTGGAGGGAGTTCGCCGGTTGTTGTTCAGAACACTGTATCCCCGGAGATAAAACCACCGACACTTCCTGATCCGGGAAAAACAGATAAAATCTACGCAAACCTGCAGGGGGTCATATCTCAGGCAACCACACTTCGATCAACTGACGGGCTTGCTACGGTTACGATCAGCGAGGGTATTGTTGCAAAAGACACCATTGGCAAAGCGCTTTCATCAATAAC
>CAZIKD010000282.1:0-3172 GCA_964539725.1 uncultured Candidatus Bathyarchaeia archaeon
CCGAGCAGGTCGCCTTATGCATCTCCCGTGGTCCACGGTCGAAGCTGCGCCTTTCGCGGTAATCCATTCTATTCACTCCTTTCTTACGTATATTTGGCCACCTTACGGGAGCCAAAATATACGGAGTGATGGGGCGCATTTCTCGCCTTTAAATCTATGTATGATAATGGCGTTATTTCTGAGATATTTTTAATCATTTTATGCAACATATTAGGCGGGGCATTTCCCCCGACCTCTTCGTTTAGTGTTAGGTATGGTTTTTATCCGAGCCGTGGGGAAGTCTCTACGCCTTGGCTGAGGGGAATGTCTTCCAGCTGCTTTGCAGACCTGTTCGGCGTCTCCTAGAGGAGCGTGGGTTCACCGAGCCAACGGAGCCGCAGAGGAGGATCATCCCCTTGATCCTAGAGGGGAAGAATGTCCTACTAATCTCCGCGACGGCGACAGGTAAGACGGAGGCGGCTATGCTCCCCATTATGGATAGGTTCCTTATGTCGGGGAAGAGGAAGCCGGGGATTAGCATCTTATACATAACCCCACTTCGTGCTTTGAACAGAGACATCCTCGACAGGATGACCTACTGGTGCAACAGGCTCGACATCAAGCTTGGGATACGTCACGGCGACACAGGGGACCAAGAGAGGAATAGGCAGCGGACCAGCCCCCCCGACATGCTCATAACGACCCCTGAGACACTTCAGGCCATCCTCCTTGGGAGAACGCTGAAGCAGTACCTGAAGAGTGTTCGTTGGATCGTGATCGATGAGATTCACGAGTTGGCGGACAATAAGAGGGGGAGTCAGCTCGCCCTCGGGCTGGAGAGACTCAGGGAACTTACGCAGGATCCACCCCAGATGATCGGGCTCAGTGCAACGATTGGTAGTCCGGATAAGGTTGCGCAGTTCTTAGTTGGTGCGAACAGGTCTGTGGAGATCATTCAGGTCTCGGCTCTTAGGGAGACGCGTTTCGAGGTAGTGTTCCCCGAACCAGAGGCCGAGGACTTCGAGACGGCGACGACCCTCTTCACACACCCCGAGGTCTCGGCACGGCTACGTGCCATCCGCCGCCTCATCGAGGGGCACCAGACAACCCTCGTATTCACAAATACGCGTAGCACCAGCGAGATGCTGGCTAGTAGGTTCAACCTCTGGGACACTGAGTTTCCCGTCAGTATTCATCATGGTTCTCTGGCGAAGACGAGCAGGATAGCGGCTGAGCAGGGGCTGAAAGAGGGTAACCTGCGCACCGTCATCTGTACTAGCAGCCTCGAGCTGGGTATAGATATCGGCAGCATCGACCTTGTCATCCAGTATAACAGCCCGAGGCAGGTCACTAGACTCCTCCAGCGTGTTGGCCGAAGCGGGCACCGCCTCGGCAGAGTCTCAAAGGGTGTAATCATAAGCCTGAACAGCGACGACGTCTTTGAGTCGATGGTGATCTGCCACCGCGCCCTCGGGGAGGTCATGGAACCCCTCCGGATGCCCGAAAAGCCTTACGATGTAATGGTCAACCAGATGACAGCGGAGCTCATGGCACGGGGGCGCCTCTACTTCCTACAGGTTGCGAACCTCTTTAAGGGCGCCTATCCGTTCCGAGACCTCACAACCGAGGACGTAAAGTTCGTCGCCAGCTACATGCATAACCGGTTCCCGCGCCTCGCATGGGTTTCCCCGGAAGACGAAGTCATCATCCGCCCAAGGGGCAGCAGGAAGACCATTTACACCTACTTCTTTAACAACCTGAGCATGATCCCCGACGAGAAGGACTACCTCGTCCTAGAGGCGAAAGATGAATCCCCCGTAGGCGTGCTCCAGGAGGCGTTTGTAGCGGAGTACGCGAAGCCGGGGGTCAAGTTCACACTCAGGGGTAGAGCCTGGAAGATCCTAAACGTCCACAATGACAAAATCTACGTCAAAGCGGAGGACGACCCAACAGGTGCTATTCCTAGCTGGATAGGGGAGGAGATCCCAGTGCCCCTCGAGGTTGCTTTGGAGGTCGGTAGAATTAAGGCGCGTATCGAGGGTGATCTTACGCGTGGTGAGACGCCGAAGGCAATTGCCATGAAATTGGCAGAGACGTACCCAGCGAGCCCCTCAACGATGGAGCGCGCCATCAGGGAGCAGGTTGACCACTATAAGGCAGGCTACCCCGCCCCCACTGATAGTCGCGTAATACTGGAGGAGTGGGAGGATAAGGTTCTAGTCCACGCCAACTTCGGCACCCTAGTCAACAGGACACTCGCGCGCGTCATTGGGCACATCATAAGCGAAGAGACAGGGTACCCCGTTGGTGTCCAGCAGGAGACATACATGGTGGCGACCCAAACTGTCGGGGAGATAGACGCCCAGTACGTCGCTCGGATGCTGAAGAATCTCGCAAATAAGGACGTGGAGAGGATTATGGAGGACGCGGTGACGAAGACGGGGCTATTTAAGAGGCGCTTGATTAACGTCGCGCGGAAGGCGGGGGCGCTGAGCAAGTTCGCCGATTTCAGCAACGTTACCCTCGGTCGGCTTATGAAGAGCTTTGAGAAGACCGCAGTCTATGAAGAGGCACTCAAGGATACATATCGGCTCGACCTCGACGTCGAAGGGACGATTACCCTGCTGAGGAAGATGGCGGAGGGGGATATCGAAGTAGTCGTCCTCGAAACAGAGGGGCAGTTGACGCCATTGGGCAAGATGGCGGTCGAGGGTATCAGCATGAAGACCGATATCGTCCCCCCCGAGAAGATGGACCGGATCATCCTAGAATCCGCAAAGGCTCGCCTCTATGGTGAGACGCGGATACTTGCCTGCCACGGAAAGCGCGACTGGGCAGAGTCCCAGCGAATCAGAGACCTCGACGAAAAGCTCGTCTGTCCCGTTTGCGGCTCCACGGAGATCGCTGTCTACGACCGCTCAATGGAGGAGGTACAGGAGTTACTGGGCCAGGAGAGGAGTAGGAGCTCGAAGGAGAAGCCGAAGTGGTGGGAGAGAGGTAGGGACGTCAGCAAGTTAGTCTCCATGTATGGGCGCAGGGCAGCCATCATTGGAACGGCGAAGCGAGTCGACCTCACCGCCGCCTGGGACATTCTCGCCCAGACCGAGGGAGAGTCCCACGAGTTCTTCACTAAGATCGTGGACGCAGAGCGCGACGCCCTCAAGAAGCGGTTCATCTAGCCGAAGATTTTAAC
>CAZIKD010000283.1:0-3170 GCA_964539725.1 uncultured Candidatus Bathyarchaeia archaeon
TCCCGTTCAGGCACGGCCTCACCGTGGGGGAGCTGGCCTCACTCATTAACGAGAAGATTGGATGTCAGTTGGAGGTTGTAGAGATGGAGGGGTGGAGCAGAGATATGTGGTTCGATGATACGGGTTTGCCCTGGGTCCAGCCGAGCCCCAACCTGCCAACCCTGGACACGGCAACCGTCTACCCGGGCACTTGCCTCTTCGAGGGGGTGAACGCCAGTGAGGGGAGGGGTACCACGCGGCCTTTCGAGACCATGGGCGCTCCGTGGGTGGACGGCAGTCGTTGGGCCGAGTCCGTGAACGCCCTGGGGCTCCCTGGTGCCAGGTTCAGGACGTGCTACTTCACGCCCACCTTCTGGAGATACACGGGCGAGAGGTGCTGTGGCCTCCAGGTATACGTCACCGACAGGGACACCTACAGGCCCGTCGAGGCGGGGATCCACCTACTCTCAACGCTCATTTCACTCCACAGCGACGCGTTCAGATTCAACGAGCCGACGTACGAATCGAGGAGACACTTCGACCTCTTGGCCGGTACCGGCAGGCTGAGGCTCAGCCTTGTTGAGGGCGTACCCGTCGAAGAGATCGCCGCGTCGTGGGAGCCCTGCCTGGAGAGGTTCATGAAGCGTAGGGAGAGGCACCTCATATACGGTGAGTGAGTTGAAGGCATACGCGCTCAGAGGAGCCCTGGTCACGCCCTTCGAGATGATCTCGAGCGGCCAGCTGGAGGTAGAGGAGGGCGCCATAGCCTACGTGGGGTCTGAGAGGAGCTACGGAGGCGAGGTTCTAGACTACAAAGGCGACCTGGTCTGTCCCGGGTTCATAGACATCCACGTTCACGGTGGGGCAAGCGTCGACGCCATGGACTCCGACCCGGAGGCTCTCAGCAGGCTCTCAACGTACTTGGCTGCGGGGGGCGTCACCGGGTTCCTGGCCACAACCCACACCGCCCCCCTCAAGGAGTTGGAGGCGGCTCTCTGCAGGGTCAAGGCAGCCCAGAGGATGAGCGCACCCGGGGCGCAGATACTGGGCGCTCACGTGGAGGGGCCCTTCATCAGCCAGGAGAAGAAGGGCGCCCAGGACGGCGGAAACGTGAGGCGGGCGACGGAGCAGGAGCTGGACGCCCTTTACCAGGCTTCAGGCGGAACTATTAAGATAATGACCCTAGCTCCGGAGACCCAAGACGCCCTGAGGGCTGCGGAGTGGCTGGTGGAGAGAGGGATCGTGGCCGCGGTGGGTCACACCGATGCCACCTATGAGGATGCGCTGCGAGCATTCGACAGAGGCTTTACGCATTTGAGCCACTTCTACAACGGGATGAGGGGTTTCAACCACAGGGAGCCCGGCGTCGTGGGTGCCGGCCTCACGGACGACAGGGTCACCCTGGAGCTGGTGGCCGACGGGGTCCACGTCCACCCCGCAGCCTTGAGGCTCGCCCTGCTGGCCAAAGGCCCTGCTAAGATAGCCCTGGTGAGCGACTCCGTGAAGCCTGCCGGCCTGCCCGATGGCGAGTACAGCTTCGGAGGCAGGGCGTTCTACGTCAGGGGCAGAAGCATCACCCTGGAAGACGGCGTGATAGCAGGCAGCGGGATAAGGCTGAACGACGCGGTCAGGGTCATGGTGGAGGAGGCTAGGGGTACCCTCACGGAGGCAGTCCAGATGGCGTCCAGCACCCCCGCCAGGATACTCAGGCTCACGCCACGGAAGGGCGAGTTGACAGAGGGCTCGGACGTCGACTTGACTGTACTTGACTGGGACTACAGGGTCCTCCGGACCATCGTGGGCGGCGAGACCGTGTATGAGGCGGGGTGGCCTTGACCACACACGCGGACACCCTACACGGGCTGCGGCGGAAGCCCACTAGGACGATCATCGGCCTCATGTCCGGCACCTCTGCGGACGGCGTCACCACAGCCCTCGCTAAGGTGGCCGGAACCGGAGAGACTGCGAAGATCGGGCTCCAAGCCTACAGGACGTACCCCTATCCCGAGAAGGTGAGAGCCCGCCTCTTCAGGCTCTTCGCGCCCGGCGCCTCCACGACCAGGGACGTGTGCGAGATGAACTTTGTGGTCGGCGAGTGCTTCGCGGACGCCGCCCTAAGACTCATGCGCGACAGTGGCCTCAGCTATGGCGATGTGGACGTAGTGGGCTCCCATGGCCAGACTGTGTGGCACCAGCCAGTTGCGGAGCCGGTCGCTGGTGTCCCCGCGGCCTCCACCCTCCAGATAGGCGAGCCGGCTGTCATATCCAGTCGGACGGGGCTCCCAGTGGTGGCGGATTTCAGGAAGGCCGACGTGGCGGTCGGGGGCCAGGGGGCACCCCTAACGCCGTACCTGGACTACGTCCTCCACAGGCACCCTTCGAGGAGCGTCGCGCTCCAGAACATCGGTGGCATAGCCAACCTCACCTACATACCCGCCTCGGCCTCCCCCGAGCAGGTGGTGGCCTTCGACACCGGCCCCGGCAACATGGTAATTGACGCCGTGGCTCGGCACTACACGGGAGCGAGCCACGACGTGGATGGCAGCCTTGCAAGATCAGGCACAGTGCATGCGGGACTCCTAGCCGAGCTGATGCGGCACCCCTATTACTGCAGGGGCCCGCCCAAGACCACGGGCCGCGAGGACTTCGGCGAACACTACGCTGCAGAGGTCATCAGACGCTGCGAGTCAACGGGCCTCGGCCCCGGGGACGTCGCAGCCACAGTCACAGCACTCACTGTCGAGACCATCGCGGACGCCTACGAATGTCTGCTACCGGGCCCCGTTGACGAGGTCTACGTCTCTGGCGGCGGCTCCAGAAACCCGGCGGTCATGGACGGGCTCCGGGCCAAGCTCCGCACCCCGGTCCGCGACTACTCAGCCTTGGGGTTCCCGGGGGAGGCAAAGGAGGCCCTGCTGGTAGCGCTCCTCACCAACGAGCATATAATGGGCACACTCTGCAACCTACCCTCAGCGACGGGCGCACGGCGACGGGTCGTACTGGGCTCCCTCACGTGGGTTTAACCCAATCTCCTATTCGCGCGGTTAGACCTTGACTTGCGTGCGATAGGTGGTCGGTTTGCTGGTCGTAATCTACATCTAGAGGTTGGTTACTTTACACGCTCCGCACGTGCGATGCCTTTTTAATATTATACGAGGTGTTTCTCGCGCGCGCAAATTATTTTCTGTTTT
>CAZIKD010000284.1:0-3158 GCA_964539725.1 uncultured Candidatus Bathyarchaeia archaeon
TGAGTTAAGACCATTTATAACCAGTTATGATTGATTTCGGGACAGGCCAGCGCGCGGAAATATTAATTAGTCTGAATCATAGACTTAGTCTTGATGTAGATTGGGTCTATCAAAGAGATCATCCCTAATCACAAAATATGATATAGCTTTCTTCATCGATGAAAACGAGAAGGTCAGGTGGTCTCACCTCTTAAGAGAATTCGTTGAAAACGACTCAGAGAGGCACATTTCAAGGCAGAAGCTTTCTGATTATTTAAAAGAGCTTTGCGATGAAGGACTGGTTGAGAAGGTCATCGATGCAAAGGCCTTAGCTTTACGTATGTTGTGGAGGGTCTACCCAATTTACGTTGTGCCGAAGAGTAGGAGAAAAAAGCTAATGGAGATCAGGAATAAGAAGGAGATATTTGATTTTATCGATTCTGCAAGTCCAGAAAAAATACTTAGATTAAAGGAAGAAGTTACACGCCTAAATAAAAGTTAAGTGGCATCAAGGAAACTACAGTAACCTCTCGTTATGTATCAAGTGCTATAGCGTTATCAGCAACAAGGTTTAGTCTCTGAGTTTCTTTCCACTTACCCTGCCAAAGACACGGATCATGTATCCGCTTTTCAGAAGCTTATGTAAGAGTTCTCCTCGCTCCGTTTTCTTGTAAAAATAATTTCTTCCTTCCCGACGCTCCTCGAGTATCTTTTCAACGAGAAAGAAGTTATCAATCCATACTCCGAACTGTGCCTCGTTCCCCAAAACCTTGAGCAGATCCCATTTAGTAGCCTCCTTGTTAATATCAACACAATCTAGAAGCTCCAGTGCTATCAGGGATGGTGTTCTACGGGGAGGCATGTTGGATCCCTAATTGGAGTCGATTTTATTTTGCATGGAGATTAACTTATCGTATCGTATGCGTAGTTTTAGCCACTTCTTGATGAGCAGGTAAGAGTTGCCCGCCATCATGCTGAAGATGATGACGCTCATCGCAAGGTACTTGGGCTCCAACTGACGTAGAACAGCGATCAATACTGCTGCTACGCCCATCATCACCATCAGCATGGCGCTGAAAGCAATGTAGTTGATCATGTCCTTTATGTCTTGTATGAGGTCTCTGGCATCTAGAGTAAGCTCGTCGAAGATCTCGTTCCATTTGATGAGCTTCTCATCTATATCCTCTTTCTTGGCCATTTTACTCAAATAATATAAGCTTTGACACAAAGATAACAGTTATTCTGAAAGGATCAGCGTTGATTCTTCTAGATGGTGTGAGGGGGTCAAGGTCCGGACGGTATGCGCGCGTATAGAGAACGCGCACGCGGAACATGATAAAATATTTAGTCTGAAAGTTCTTCCACATTGAATGGATTGCCATGCCCAGGGTAGATTCTTACTGGGTTCAATCCTCGTAGTATATCGACACTGGCTTCGAACACGACGCGGTCGTCTACTATTGAGTTTTTATCTGGTTTCTTCGCATTACTAAAGACGTCTCCGCAGAACAGGTCTCCCTCTTCTGTGATTATGGATATTGATCCTTTTGAGTGTCCAGGGGTGTGGATGATGGTTGCAGGAATCCCATATTCCGTTAGGTCTTGGTTATCTTCTAGGTATATGTCTGGGGTAAACCTCTCATATTCGCTGAGGCCGAAGAGCTTCATCAATATCCTAATAAGCCCAATTAAGATGCCTCCCTTCGTATCGATGAACATGTCTCCACTCTCAGTCATCCTCGCATCTTCTTGGTGCATGGCTATCCTTGCACCATGCCTGTCTCTAAGATAGGCAGCGTTGCCAACGTGGTCTAGGTGGCCATGAGTGATTATTATCAGTTTGAGGTCTCCAGGCTCACATCCGGCTTTTTCCAGTTCATTCTCTAGCTGGTGTCGTTTCTTCTTGATCCCGGTATCAATCAGGTATGATCCTTTATCGGTTTTAATGAGGTAGCTGTTTACACTGAAAAAGTAGTTTAGAGTGATGGGAGTGATCTTCACGCTTCATCATATCCTGAAGTGTGTATAAGTTTCTCTTTATTTGAGGAGGTTATAGTTAGCGATTAATCACGCGTTAAGTTGGGTAGCTGGTGGAGTCGAGGATAAGATTATTTAGATGAGGTTTTTCGAGTCTATAATGGTTTCTCGTAGTATCCGAAGTTCGGTCACCTACTAATACTTCATAAGCTGCTGCGACGCGCGCGAGAGTTGTTTGAGTATATTCATAATGTTGTGCATCTACTTTAGATACCTTCTCTCTATCCTTCTCAAGTACTCAGGAGCCGATTTCCTCGCCCTCAACAACACAATAATCTCTCCCCCACAGATCAAGGCAATAACAAACCCAGGTAATACCCGCATAAGCTCCCCCGAATACATATTTACACCCATCAGCCATAAACCGGCGAGCAACCCAAACAAGGCAACAACCGACACGACGTTTAGGAAGCCGATGAGCATCGGGTGGAGGAGACTGCTCTGAGTGGCCACAGCTACATTGATGTACGGCATATCATCGCTGTTGATCTCCTCCCCGATTGATGACAGGATGCGGGTAGCCTTCAACCCGAGAGGCGTTAGTCGGTATTGCCGGGATTCGCTTCTTTCAACTAGCCCCTCGAGGCCTCGAAGGTGGTAGTTTAGGTGCCCCGTGTTTAGATCCGTTTCACCGAGTATTTCGCTGTATGTTGCTCCGTTCGGTGACGCGTTTATGATTTTTAGTATGTTCCGTCGTTCGCGGTGTCCTATGGCTTGGATTACCGCTTCTTCTACCTCTTCTTGTCTGGTTTTAGCCATTGTTACCATGATTCGAACATGTGTTAGTTGTTTATAACCGTATTTAAGAAGAATTTTCTGAGAATTTTTATTCTCATGACTCCTTGGTTCTCGAATCTGAGTCGTATACGAGATTACGGCTTCAAGTAACTGGTTTTGTGTGAGATGAACTTATCACAAATACATACTGATTCTTATCCAAGTTGATAATTGATGGTTAATTTGTTTGAGACCTAAGCCTTCTATTATATTTGCGCGTGCGCTTATTTATTTCTAAACTGGTTAGCGTGTTATCTCTTTAGGCATCCAATTCTAATATGGCTTGACCTCTTACAGGTTCGGGCTGCGGGTTTTGGATGTCTGGACTTGGATGATGGAGCTGGTCACCGTCTACGGATACGTAG
>CAZIKD010000285.1:0-3099 GCA_964539725.1 uncultured Candidatus Bathyarchaeia archaeon
TTTAACCTCAATCTCTTTTATTTAATACATTAATAAATATTCACTGTGTCAGGCGTAAACATCCATACTCGTCTATACACGCCAGGGGATGAGGAAGCCATCGTCCAGCTACTTCAAAGAGCATTCAAAGGATGGCCGCATCTAGATCTAGAGTGCACGTCCCTTGACCATTGGATGTGGAAGTATCGGGATAATCCATTTAGGGAGGGTCCAATTGTCCTCGCTGAGAGTGGAGGTAAAATCGTAGGAATCACCCATGGCATTTACTTAAAGATTAAAGTTGGGGGTGGGTCTGTGTTTGGTGAACAGGGTACGGATCTGTGCGTAGATGAGGCCTTCAGGGGTAGGGGGATATTTAGCATGATTGAAGCCTTAAAAATCAAACATATGAAGGAATGTAATGTAGACATCACGTATTCATTATCAACTAACCCGATAGTAGTAAAGAGAGATCAACGAACCGCCCCGGAGTTCCCTTCGCCTCTGAGGAGGCTTGTAAAGATAAGGGACATCGACCTGCATCTTAGAGTCAAGAAGTCAAAAAATGGTTTCGCCATCAAACTTGGATTACTCACATTAAACGATTTAAATAGAATTAAAGGTACTCTTGCATCGTTTAATGGCAACTTCCCGAGTCCAAACTTTGAGATACGTGAGGTAGAGAGGTTCGACGAGAGTCATGATGCATTTTGGGCTGAAGTGAGGGATGATTATAATTTCATAGTCGAGCGCGACAGCGGCTATTTGAACTGGAGGTACCGCGACAGGAGGGGCGGTGATTATAGGGTTAAGCAGGTGGTTGAGGGGGGCAGGGTCGCTGGCTTCATCGTTTTACGGATCAACAGTTATGATGGAGATTATCCTGAGGGATACATCGTCGACCTGCTGACCTTGCAGGGTCGCCTCGACGTAGCTGAGGCTCTGATCCGTGAGGCAGATAGGTGGTTCTCTGATATGAATGTCAATATCGTGCATGCGTTGGTCATTGAGGGGCACCCATACGAGAGTTTGTTTGATAAATATGGCTACATTGGGGATCCGGCTAGATACCATTTAATTTACAGGAAATTAAACATCGGTGAGGAGATTAACGACTTCATCGAATCGCCTCCAGGCAAAATCCATTTTGTGTGGGGGGATCTGGACTGGATATAATTAAAACACTTCTGTGCGCTAACCTGTCTAAAAATTTATAGACCGCGCGAGATATGGGTCATTCAGCATCGCGTAATTTCTGACACCCCAATCTTGAGGTTGCACTCGCGCGATGCGGAACTAGAAGGTGTTCTACTTCACCTTCTCTTGCCTTGATTCTTCGGGAAGCCCCTCTTGAGTATCCTCTTCTCAATGTATCTCTTTGGCTTCTTTACCTTCTTCCGCTCCACAGGTGCAACTGCCAAGTCGATCGACATTTAATAGTCAATCATTGTTATAAAAAATTCTTAACTCGATATGTCCCAAGGCTGAAGATATTAAGGCTGGACCCGTGATGCTAAAACTTATGTAGAGCCCTATCAATATGCCCGAGACCTATAGCGTTCTTGGCGAGCCCCTCTACCCAACCCCAAATAAACTCTGGTTAACTAAAGAATCGGCTGAATACGATGCCAAACTCAGCGCTGCGCGCGTTTCCTTACCACCCTAAACCCTATTGATAACGGTATAATTGAATATATGATTATAAAGCCTCGTCGTTCCTCCATAGATATTACTAAGTACTTTGGGACACAATTCCTCCACGACGTGAGCTGAATGATCAAGCAGGGCCTTGAGTACGAGGTCGTAGAGAACTGGGCGAAGCTCCCGAGTGGATGGGTCTTTACACAGGTCGCAGGCGTAGCCGTCGACTCGAAGGACCGTGTCCTTGTGTTATGCCGAGGTGCACACCCGATCATAGTCTTCAACCGGGAAGGAGAGTTCATCGAGAGCTGGGGGGAAGGCATTTTCGCCAACGCCCACGGAGCCTACATAGACTCCGAGGACAGCTTCTACTGCGTTGACAATGGGGACCACACAGTGCGAAAATTCGCGAGGGACGGTGAACTCGTCTTCACCATAGGCACGAAGGACAAACCCGCACAACCGGGAAAACCCTTCAACAAGCCAACCGACCTCGCCCAGGCCCCTAACGGTGACCTCTACGTAAGCGACGGCTACGGTAACAGTAGCATCCACCGCTTCACACCTGACGGTGAGTTAGTACATAGCTGGGGAGAACCAGGAACAGGTCCTGGGCAGTTTAACCTCCCCCACGGCGTCTGGGTCGACGGAAAAAGAGTGTACGTCGCCGACCGTCAGAACAACCGAGTCCAGATATTCACCCCCGAAGGCGAATACATCGAGGAATGGGGCAAACTCCTCAGACCCTGCGACATCTACTTCGACAGACGCGGCAGGGTCTACGTCGCCGAGCTTACACACCGGGTGAGTATCCTCAACAAGAGGGGGGAGGTCCTCGCCCGCCTCGGCGGGGAGAAGAGCTTCTCCCCTAGCCAGTTCGTCGCCCCCCATTGCCTTTGGAAGGACAGTTACGGCGCCCTCTATGTGGGGGAGGTCCTAGATGGGCAGCGCATCCAGAAGTTCATCCCTATATAGACCCGTCAATTGCCGGTACAACCCTTATTTCGACACTATCTAATTGTGAACTATGCAGAATATTGGTGCATGCGGACTGAATTGTGGTAACTGTGACGCCTATAAGGCGACGCTAGTAAACGACGTGAAGAAACTCAAAGAACTCGCTGTCAATTGGGGCGGCGAGGAGAGCAAGTGGACAGCGGAGAACATGAGGTGTGATGGCTGCACCAGCAGCAGAACCTCCATTGGCTGCCACTTATGCCCGGTGAGAGTCTGCGCTCAGGCAAAAAGCGCCGAGATATGCAGTAGATGTGGGGATTACCCTTGCGAGAAACTGGAAATCAGGTGGAGCAGCCTCCACGGAGACGTCTACTCGTGGCGGGCGAACCTAGAAAAGGCAAAGTAGCCCCGCCTCCAGAGTGATATCCATGCCAGCCTTCGAGGTCCAGTTGAAGACCCATATTAGTAACCCAATCGATCGTCTCACCGAGAAGTTTCCCTCCCTTAGGATCTGGACCTGGT
>CAZIKD010000286.1:0-3044 GCA_964539725.1 uncultured Candidatus Bathyarchaeia archaeon
GTTTAGAACCACTTGCCAAGAAAAAGCCAACTGAATTAAGTGGTGGAGAGCAGCAGAGGACCGCTATAGCTCGGGCGTTAGTAAATAATCCCAGTTTGGTTCTTGCTGATGAACCAACTGGTAATCTTGATTCTTCGTCCTCTCTTGTAGTTATGGATGTTTTTAGAGAATTAATAGAGGAAAGAAACGTATCAGTTGTGATGGTTACACATAACCTTGAATTGATGAAATATTGTGATAGGATAATTAAATTGAGGGATGGCAAGTTGGAAAGTATGGAGATGAAATGAATGAGATATATGAGAAATTTTTTGTTACTAACATTTTTGATAATATCTTTACTATCATGCTCAGTCTCCGCTGAAACTGGTGATTTCACGGTTATTGACTCTTACTGGGGTACCGATCAGCGTATAGAAGTAGCGCCCGGGGAAACGGCGACACTAACAATTATTCTTAGAATAGAATTTCAAGGAACGGTGAAAAACATTGAAGCAAATTTATCCTTACCTGAAAATTTTCAGTCCATTGGAGGTTCTCAAAAGGTAACTGCAACATATTCAAGCGGTTTAACTCAAGGTTCGTTATTAAAGCTCTTATTTCCTATATATATTACACCTGAAGCCCACATAGGAATATATTCAGCTGAACTTGAAATGAGATATTATCAGGAAAACATAGTATGGAATGATCCTCCACGTATGCGCGTTAAAATACTATTTAATATTACAGGAAGACCCGAGGTTAAACTTCAAACCTCTATTTATGAATTAAAAGAGGGAAAACAAATAGCTAGTTTGGAGTTAAAAAACATTGGTGAAGCCAAAGCCTATAATTTAAAGATAAATGAAATCTCATCTCCAAGTGTAATTATTGAAAATTATTATTATGAAGGTTCAATTGAGGCAGGCAAAAATCAATCAATTGATTTGATTTTAATGGTGCCACCAGGAACCGAAGGCAAAACAGTAACAGTGCTTGTTAAAGGAAGTTGTTATGGACCATTAAATATTGCTTACCAATTTTCTCAGTCTCTTCAGTTTATAATTAAACAAAGGGAAGTGAAGCCAATAATCTCAATATACTTATCATCATCAGAATTAAGTATTGGTAAGAGTGAGAATCTAACTATTTTTCTGAAAAATACAGGTTTAAATAATGTATCCGGAGTGAGAGTATCATTAACTGCTGATAATATACTAAAATTGTTTACAGTATCTGAAAACTATATTGAAAAAATTGAATCAAAAAAAGGAACAACTTTACCAGTTCAAATTTATGTACCATCAACAACCCAAGCGGCAACATCAACGTTGACTGTCTCAGCAGCCTATTTCGATGAAGGGACAAGATTAACTGATTATTATGATCAAAAATTCAATCTCCTGCTCCGAGGTTTCATAGATATTTCACTCACGGACGTAACGATTATTCCATCTTCACCTAGAATGGGAAGCTCATTTTCGATAACGATGACTGTTACAAATATCGGTACTTCAGCTGCATCTGCAGCATATGCTATTCCAAGTCTCGAAAATCTGCCTTTAAGTAGCTTCGGCTCAAAATCAAGTTACATCGGAAATGTTGAAATTAATTCACCCATAACATTTACACTTAATCTTCAAGCAAATAACTCAACCATGAAAGACATTGTTCTTCCAGTGACTCTCAAGTATATGGATAACCTGAGAACTATCCATGAAGAATATTTCAATGTATCATTTCAACTTTTGCCTCCTGTAAAAACAGATACATCAAATAGAAACACCTCAGGAAACAATAACCTCTTAACCTATTCTGTTGTTGGCATCGTTGGCTTAGCAATAGTTGGACTTATTCTTTGGAGGAGGCGATAAACAGCAGTTGGATCCCATTGATCTGCTTACTCTTTCGTTACGACAACTTAGGGAACGACGATTAAGAACAGTATTAACAGTATTGGCAGTTGCAGTGGGGGTCTCATCAATTATTGCTTTGTCAGCACAAGCTGAAGGTGTAAGTTCAAGCATCATTCGAGATTTGTCAAAACTAGGTCCCGACGTTATCATTCTTAGTGGTCGTAGTGGATATTTATTCACAGACGTGGATGTGGCCCGTTTGAAAGAATTTGAGGGTGTTACTTCGGTAAATCAATTGATCATGACGAGTATCAGGGTATCTGGAGTCGAAGAAACAGTGACGCTGATAGGAGCCTATTCAACAAGCCTTACAAACTTAGTCGGAGAATTAAATCTAGTTGAAGGAACCTCCTATTATGATGCGCCAGCACCTCAAGCATTAATTGGTAACAGTTTGGCATTCGATGCTAACGGTGACGTTAGATATAAATCAGGTCAGCCCTTACTGGTAACAATTGCTCAAAGGTCAATTATTCTCGAAATAGTTGGAGTTTTGGGGAGTTATGGTTCATCTCCAATAATACAACCAGATAGATCCATATTTTTACCATTGGACTACATTAAACTCATCAATAGGTTGACTGGTTACAACTATTTGCTCCTAAAGGCACAGAGCATAGACGGGGTTGAACCCATCTCCCAGCTTGTCACCAATGCTTATGGTTCTAAAGTTACGGTCTCAAGTGTTAAACAAATTAGTCAGACAGTTTCAAGCATCGCATCCCAGATTAGTCTCCTCCTCATGGGCGTTGCGGGCACCAGCTTCATAGCCGCAGGTCTGGGAACATTCAATATTATGATGATCTCGGTACTTGAGAGAGTAAGAGAGATTGGTATTCTGAAATCTCTTGGTATGAGGAATGAAAGGGTTTTAGCCCTCTACATTTCACAAGGCATTTTGATAGGAGTCTTAGGATGTATTACAGGTTTATTGATGGGTGTAGGTTTAGCATATTTTTTACCAGAGATACTGAGCGGGTTAAGAATTGAGGGAGTAAATACACCAAGATTTGGCTTAGGACAAAGCATAAACATAATGTCTTCTTATACTCCAATGATCACTTATCAAAATATTATACTGGCAACCGTTACCTCAATAATTGTGACATTAATATCGAGTGCTTATCCAGCATGGAAAGCCTCACA
>CAZIKD010000287.1:0-3028 GCA_964539725.1 uncultured Candidatus Bathyarchaeia archaeon
ATTAAAAACTCAACTTATGTGACAATTTTCTTATTCGCTAGCGCGCGCTACATAGGCAAAAAATAACGCACATGATTGCAACCTTTTTCTAGTTTATTTTTATTGTTTCGCCGTCGTTGATGGTGATCGTTTTTTCGAATTGTCGTTTGAACCAGTCTTTGTTGCTTGTGTGGATGGGGATTATCTTGTCGGGGTCGATTTGGTCGATGGTTTTGATGAGGTCTTCCTGTGAGAGGTGGCCTGAGGCGTGGAAGCCCTTGATGAAGTGGGGTGTGCCGTTTTGCAGTGTGTAGCCGACTGGTTTGAGGTTGAAGTAGGTGAGCCACTGGTTGAGGCGTTGGAAGTCGAATGCCTGCTCCTCTGAGAAGGCCTCGCTTGAGGAGTAGATGTAGGACCCTCCGCTTGGCTTGATGTCGAGTAGGTGTTTGAGGTCGAAGAGTGAGAAGCATAGTAGGTACTTCTCGGGGCTTCGCCCGACGGTTGTGTGGCTGACGTATTTTTCTCCCCACAGTTTTGAGACTACTTCGGTCTCCCACTTGTCCCTTGTGTGGTTGCGAAGCTCGTTGTATATGCTGATGGGGGCAGTGTCCATGAGGCATCGGCCGTCGGCGCAGCCGAGGGCGTGGAGCATATAGGCGTCCTTTGGGGTGACTAAGAGGGTTCTCCCGGTGCGGTCGGCGATCTCGGTGAAGGTTTGGAGGCGCTCGAAGTTGCGTGCGGAGAAGTCCGCGACGACGAGACCCGATTCGGCTTCGGCTGCTGCCTGGCAGTTACTGAGCACGTCTCCCTCTGTTATGTCTTCGTCGGATTCGCGTCCCACGCGTGTGCCCTCCGTGATGAGGGTGGAGGTGTCTCTCGCGGCTGAGATGAAGCGTCGGGTGTTCTCGGCTCCGGCTCCGTGTAGGCGGTAGTCGCCGGTGTAGGCTATGGTTTTGTCTCCTCTGAGGATGTAAGCGACTGCACCGAGTATGCTGTGGTCGACGGGGTGGGGCTCAACGGTGTAGGGTAGGCTGAGGTGGCTGTGGTGCTCGACGGCTCCGGCTTCGACCTTCTTGCCCCTCTTCGAGTCGCTACCTGGTCGGTGGGAGGCAAAGTCCCTGAACTCCTCGTTGGGCTCGGTGCAGAGGTACATGTCCCGAGCCGTGTAGCTGCCGCCCCTGCCGGACTCGAGTACAAGGCCGCTGCACCCATCGAGGGGGGTCTTCTCGCTATAGTAGCTTATCTCGCCGCCGATGCCACCGGCTGATGTGTCCCGCATCGCCTTGAGTATGGCAACGCTGGTGGTACTGGCTATTATTGGTATGTCGCCCCTGAGTAGGCCAACGTTTCCGGTGTGGTCGAGGTGCGCGTGGCTAATGAGGACAGCATCCACGTTAGGCTTGGGCCAGGGCGTTGGGTCCATGTCGGCGGGGATGAGGTCGGGGCGGTATATGTTGATGCGTGGGATCATGTCGAGGTTGATGAGGTCGTAGATGCCCCGGTTGCTCCTCTCCTTGAGGAACTCCTGATAGTACTCACCGTATTTCGTGAAGTTCATCCCAAAGTCGAGAAGGATACCCTTACCCTTCTCCTCCAAGAGGATCTTGTTACCACCTATCGTCGAAGCGCCATCGTAGACGGTGAGGAGTGTCATCAGCTGGTATCTTGTTCTCGTCGGTTATACTGTTATCGCGCAGCGAACAATTATCAAAAAAAGTTCTATATGGTAGTATTGTTACGTTGAGCATTCGAGCGGGATACACCAGAGGTGAATACCTTGGGTGAGAAACCTGTTTTAAATAAGTGACCAATTTCTTCTCCGGTGAATAGATGGATACGAAGATGAAGGCGTTAGGAGTTATACTCGTCGCCCTGGTAGCGGGCGGCGCGTTCATGATGGTTCAGGCACAGGCCGAAGACGCGAGTGTACCCAGTACGGTGCCTCAGCAGGCGAAGCCACTCTACAAGCATGTAGTTAAGGGTAGATGGTGGCTGGTCAGGGCTCTGATCCGCAACGGTGAGCCAACCACTTTGACGGGTGTCAAGGTGCAGACCATCGACAAGGGTCTCATTGTGCTCAGCAACGGCATTAGCGTTATAGTACCGGGGAAATGGGTCAAGGACGGCAGCGTAGTAGCCAGGGAGGACCTCCTGAATGGCCTAGTAGGGAAGACGATTACGATTCAGGCGCTGAAGCTCGAGTACACGAACAAGTACACTGCGACCGTATACTTCGCGTATAAACTGGGAGATGCCAGTGCTCTGCTGCCCTGGAACATTGTGCCCAAGGGAACGACTTGACCATACACCCTTTTTATTTAGAATTAACTTGTAGACGATGACCATAAATGTGGAGAAAACGGACATTTCTAGCCAGGAGATTCTTCAGAGGGCTAATCTTCCGAAGGTTCCTCTTCGGGGCTGCAACCGTACTCGTATTCGGTGGGATATCCTACAAGATTCACAGTGATGACGTTGCTAGGATTGAGAAGGCGGCTGGTAAACGGGCTGAGAACCTCACGGAGCCCGAGTTGCTTAGTGCTATGAAGAACCTGGGGATAAGGAAGCTCGAGATAACACCCGAAGAGAATGAGGAGATAAAGAGATCAAAAACCGAATAAACCTCCCCATCTCGTGGCCTTAGATGTGCCCGTTTAAATTGGGGCGCAGACGCGTCCGCGACAAGAAGTATAGGTTCTACTATGCTTAGTTACCCCCATGGTCTCTATGCCCAAGAAGCTCCTCCTTATGGGCAGCTCGGCTTACCGTGAGGAATTACCGCCCAAGGAGTTCTAAAAGATCATTGATGAAGCGGTCGCACGCGCGGACTCAGCGTCAATATATGGATAAAGTGATAAATGAGAAACTGAGTTATCAAAACATTAGGCACGAAATACCTGGATTCTCTGATGATAAGACGATTCTAGAAATGTTAAGAGGCTTTGCTGAGACTCCTTTACAATATCCTCGCGCGCGCGATTATAAACCGTCATAATATATTTAATCGAGGTTCTTCCTGATGCTATGCGTCAGGTCCTCTGCTATTCGT
>CAZIKD010000288.1:0-3026 GCA_964539725.1 uncultured Candidatus Bathyarchaeia archaeon
GCATATGGTAGCTTCCCCCGGGTGGTGGGCCGCTACGTCAGGGAGGGCGTCCTCCGATTGGAGGAGGCGATAAGGAAGATGACCAGCTTCACAGCTCAGACTCACGACCTCATGGACCGGGGTATGCTCCGCCCCGGCCTTGTCGCCGACATCACCGTCTTCGATCCCGAGAAGATCGAGGATACCGCCACATTCGAGAATCCGATACAGTACCCTAAAGGGATCGAGTACGTCGTCGTCAATGGCGAAGTGACTGTAGAAAGGGGAAAACATACGGGGAGCAGGGCGGGCAAGGTGCTCCGTAAAAATTATCGACTCATAGGCTCGGGGACGAGCGTTAAGCTCATTCATCACAACGTTGCTGAGTAGTATAATACTGCGCGTGTCTAAAGACCTACTGTGCAGTCAATAACTGATTTTCTGAAAGCCTTAAATCATTATAGATAAATCTGAGGCAGAAGAGGAAGGCAATGGGGCTCGCTGTCAAAATAATTGACCTATGGAAGAGCTTTGGATACTTTGATGCTCTCAAGGGGGTGAACTTCGAGATCGAGGAAAACGAGATATTCGGCCTCATTGGGCCAAACGGGGCAGGAAAAACTACTACGCTCAGAATCCTCGGAACTCTGATAAGCCCAAGCTCGGGACAGGTCGAGGTCTTTGGGCACAATGTAGTGAAGGACGCAGGCGTGGTCAGGGAGATACTGAGCTACCTCCCAGAGGACGCTGGGGCCTACCAGTACCTGAGTGGTGAGGAGTATCTTATGTTCATGGCAGGCTTCTACGCTCGTGATAAGACTGCCCTCGAGGAGATGGTCCAAGCTGGGAGAGAGATCAGCGGTCTCGGTGATCGTCTCAAGGACAGGGTCAACGATTATAGTAGGGGGATGAAGAGGAGGCTCCTTATCGCTAGAGCACTTATGATTAAACCGAAGCTCACCATCCTAGATGAGCCCACCTCCGGGCTAGACGTAATACAGGCGTACCATGTACGTGGGATGATCAAGGACTACGCTAAGAGAATGGGAGTCACCATTCTCGTCTCTAGCCACAATATGCTCGAGGTAGAATATCTTTGCGACAGGGTGGCGCTCATTAATGAGGGCGTAATAATTGCCGAGGGAACACCTACGGAGCTCAAGACTAGATATAACGCGGTGAACCTAGAGCAGGCATTCATGGAGGCAACCCACCTTGGGTAGCTTCATGAGCATCGTATATAAGGAGATAAAGGAGTTAGTCAGGGACCCGAAAATACTCTTCGGCGTTGTTCTCCTACCACTTATCCTATACCCCCTGATGGGTCAGGGGATACAGATCAGCCAACAAGCCTTAGAGACAAGCATCAAGGGGGCAAAGTTCTCAATCTACAGCGATGACGCTGGAATGATAGCGAATGTCCTAATGCAGTACATAAAAACAAACAATACGGTCACGACTATAGAGGCGTCAGGCCTCCAAGATGCCCTCGTCAAGTACAAGGACTCCGACTCAGTTGCACTGGTTTACATCCCGAACGGTTACTCCCAGAACATTACAGAAGGGCTGAAGGGAAACGTCAAGATCTACGGAAATCTCAAGAACCTCAACATGGCTGAAGCATCCAGCACAGAAGTCGCTGGAAGTCTTGTGAATGTCTACAACTACTACTATTCACTATCGTTGATCAAGAATCTTCTCACAGACGCTGAGCAAAAAGGGAGCCCCGTAGCGATTCACGATCCCATTCGACTGAGCTTTGCCTCAATAATCAAGGGGAATGTCATCGAGGTCTCCCCGAGCCAGATCGCTAGTCTGATCGTGAGCCAGAGCATCATGCTGCCGATCATGGTGATGATGATGATAATCTTCGCCATACAGATGGCCGCGACAAGCATCGCGCTGGAGAAGGAGCAAAAGACGCTTGAGACCCTAATGACATTGCCTGTGGGGAGGCTCACGATCCTCGCGGGGAAATTGACGGGCTCCGTCGTGATCGCCATCGCCGGATCAATAAGCTACATGATAGGCTTCAGCTACTACACAAGCTCCGCGTTCAGCTTCGCCCCTCAGGTGACCAGCGTAGATATGTCGGGCGTGGGCATAGGCATTCAGCCGATGGGATACGCGCTCCTCGGACTCGTGATGTTCGTCACCCTCGTTTCGGCGCTGGCACTCGCGATAAGCTTGGCGGTTTTCACAGACAGTGTCAGGAGCGCGCAGAGCCTAACAGGAGTCCTCATAGTTCCCCTAATAATCCCGGCGATAATCTTGATGTTTAGTGACATCGAGATGCTCCCGCAGACTATCCAGTGGGTACTGTTGGTGATACCCTACACACATACAATGCTCGCGACAAAGGCAGCATTCCTCGGTAACTACTGGATAATTGTGAGGAGCATCGGTTACATCAGTGTCTTCACAGTAGCAGTGCTCTGGGCGGCGGCGAAAATATTCTCAACAGAGAGAATCATCACGTCGAGGTTCACAAAGTTAAGTTTCGGAAAGAAGAAGAAACCGTCAATATAGACGGTTACTCTTCGACTATCTCCGAGTACTCGCACTCCTTTTTTGTTATCGCCGACTCCAGCCGCGTACGTGATGAAAGCGGAGGATTTGACCGATGAGCCAATCGACCTCAACAAGAAAGTCATGAAGGAGCTGGAGGCGAACTAAGATGGCGAAGCTGAACTTTTCAAAGATGAGTGAGGAGGAGCTGACGGTTTGGATCGAGGTGCGCGCGCGCCTAGTGGAACTGGGGGAAAATGAAGCACGTGTTATTTCTCTTAGGTTCGAATCTCATCGAGCCCGCTATTTCGCAAGCGCGATTAATAACAAGGTTGATTAACCCTGCTGGTTCTTTTCTCCCTCATTTTTCTTGTTTATTTTTTGAGGATTAAACAGCCATATTGGGGAAATCCCAGCTGTTGGCATATTTGCAGGGACGAGTATCAGAGTATTCGTGTTCGGTTGCTGTCCGATCTCATAGAGAATGTTCATCCACCTGAGAGTCAATCCCTCAGCGCTATTCTCATACATTTTGGCAG
>CAZIKD010000289.1:0-3021 GCA_964539725.1 uncultured Candidatus Bathyarchaeia archaeon
AGAGTATAGGGCAGACTTCGACGAGTTAGATGTGAAGTGAGCCAAGCTATATGAGATTGCTGGAGAGGCGAAAGGGAAGGGCCTTGATGTTTCTACGGAGCCTGAGCCTCAGATCACCCACGACATAGCCGAGCGTGTAGAGAAGATGCTGGGCCCATCCGGCCTCACCGTCCGGATGAGGGCGCTCGAGGGGATGGATCGTATGGAGATGGCCTTCAAGATAGCAGAGGAGATAACTCTAGGGCGCTTCGGCTCCTTCGAAAGGGAGAAGGCAGCTGACCAGGCTATCAGGACAGCTCTTGCCATCATGACTGAGGGGGTAACCGTCGCCCCTATCGAGGGCCTCCCAAAGATAGTCATAAAGCCGAATCCCGACCGTACCCAGTATCTCAGCCTCTACTTCGCTGGCCCTATACGTCCAGCTGGTGGCACCGCGCAGGCCATGACTCTTGTCGTCGCCGACCACGTCAGGAAGCGCCTCGGATTAGAGCGCTTTCAGCCAAGCGAGCAGCAGGTCCAACGCTTCATCGAGGAGGTCCGCCTCTACGAGCGTACCGTCCGACGTTTCCAGTACCACGTCACCGACGAGGATCTCGAAGCCGCCATCCGCCAGATACCCGTCGAGGCCACAGGAGTAGCTACCGACCCTTACGAGGTGAGCAACTACCGTGACGTCGCCGGGATAGAGACGAACAGGCTCCGCGGAGGGGCTCTCATCGTCGTTGTTGATGGGATAGTGGGTAGGGCACGGAAGCTGCATGGGGCCTGCGACAACCTCGGCGTCACAGGGTGGGAGTGGCTCCTCAAGATGGGGAGGAAGAAGAAGGTTGAGGGGGAGACAAAGGTCGAACCAACCGCTGCATTCATGGAGGAGATAATCGTCGGTCGCCCCGTCTTCAGCTTCCCCGGCGCCGTAGGCGGGTTCCGCCTACGCTACGGGCGCGCCCGGAACACTGGCTTAGCCGCTTCAGGCGTTCACCCCGCCACCATGGTTATACTCAACAAGTTTCTTGCCACCGGAGTCCAGATGCGCACTGAGCTCCCTGGGAAATCAGCTGCTACTTGCCCCGTGGACTCGATAGAGCCACCGGTCATCAGCTTAAAGGACGGTTCGGTACAGCGCGTCGAGACAGAGGCTGAAGCGGACGGGCTTCTCCCACAGGTGGACAGGATACTCTTCCTTGGCGACTACCTTTCCAACGTCGGCGATTTCATTCAGAACAACAAGGCGCTCCTGCCAACGGGCTACGACGAGAATCAGTGGGTCCAAGACCTCGGTGCGGCGTGTGCTAGAGTGGGTGATGAGGCTGCCATAAGCCTCACAGGGCTTCTTGCAGAGAGAATCAGGTATTTGAAGGCTAATCCCTTGAACCGTCCCACGGTTTGGGAGGCCCTCGTAATAACCGCCATGGACGTCCCAATGCATCCCCGGTGGAACTACCATTGGTCTGCCCTCACAAAGGAGGAGCTTCTCGCCCTCCGAAACACTCTCGCAGCGGAGTACAGGCCCGAATCAAGCGAGTTCCCTAATGTTCCTGAGGTCAAAGCGGCGCTGGAGAAGCTCCTCATTCCTCACCGAGTGAGGGGCGGGTATCTCGACCTCGGAGAGGACGCCGTGGTGCTTGTCAAGACCCTTGACCTATCCCACAGGTACTCCGAGATAAGGGGAGAAAGGTCTCTTGAGGTTGTGAATGCTCTTGCGGGCTTCCCAGTGCGGGAGAAGGTGGGGGTCTTCGTGGGAGCCCGAATGGGTCGCCCTGAGAAAGCGAAAGAGCGCAGGATGGCCCCCTATGTCCACAGCCTCTACCCAGTGGGTGAAGCTGGTGGCCCACAGCGAGACATCCTTAGAGCTGAGAGGGGGAAAACAGTCAAGGTCGAGCTCGCTCAGCGCCAGTGCCTAGACTGCGGGATAATCGGAACTTCCACCAACTGCCAGAAATGTGGCGGCGAGACGCATGCGATACGTAGGTGCAGTCGATGCGGCCTTAAATTCGAGGGGAACCGCTGCCCTCAGTGCCGATCCGAGATAGTCTCCTACGCCAATACAGACGTCGACCTCACGGAGGTGCTTGAGGCAGCCCGAAAGATGATCGGGGGACAGCTACCGAGCCGAGTCAAATGCGTCAAGAGGCTTATGAATGAGACGAGGACTCCGGAGAGTCTCGCCAAGGGTATTCTCAGGGCACGCTACGACCTCAGCGTCTTCAAGGACGGAACCCTAAGGTTCGACCTCACTGACATCCCTCTAACGCACTTCAAGCCGAGCGAGGTCGGGGTAACCGTCGAGAGGCTGCGGGGTCTCGGCTATACCCACGATGCCCATGGGGCTCCGCTTGAGCAGAATAGTCAGATGCTCGAACTTAAGGTACAGGACGTAATCCTCCCCGAGGACTGTGGCGAGTATCTTCTCAAGGTCTCTAAGTTCCTCGACGATCAGCTCCGCGATTTCTACAAGATGAAGCCCTTCTACAACGCTAAGAGCCGGGAAGACCTCCTCGGGTGTCTCCTGTTGGGGCTCGCACCGCACACATCAGCCGCTATATCGGGCAGGCTAGTGGGATTTACCAAGGTAAGGAATCAATACGCCCACCCACTCTGGCACGCTGCCAAGCGCAGGAACTGCGACGGGGACGAGGACGCCGTTATGCTAGCCCTTGACCCACTCCTTAACTTCAGCAAGGCCTACCTCCCCCAGCAGAGCGGGGGCCAGATGGACGCGCCTCTCTTCGTAATCCCAATACTAAACCCGAGTGAGGTTGATAAGGAGGCTCATAATGTGGATGTCAATGCCAGTTATCCACCAGAGTTCTATCGTCTCTGTGGTGAGGGTGCGGGGAGTGGTCAGTATGGGGGTTTGGTCGACACGATAGGAGCTCGCCTCGGCACCGAGGCTCAGTTCCAAGGTTTCAGCTATACCGAGGATTGCAGCAACATAAACCTTGGCAGCTTCCACGGTTCATATAATACCCTAACCACCATGGTCGAGAAGCTCGACAGTCAGCTAGAACTGGCTTCAAAGCT
>CAZIKD010000290.1:0-3003 GCA_964539725.1 uncultured Candidatus Bathyarchaeia archaeon
TAAGGATAAGGATAAGGATAAGGATAAGGATAAGGATAAGGATAAGGATAAGGATCCCACGATGCGCACGCGTTATTTATTATTTAAATATCAAGTGACAATATTTTAAAATGGAAAAATCACAGAGCAAGCACGATGTATCCCTTGTCAAGGAAATAAATGAGGTTTCCTAATGATTAAAGGTATGAAAACTGTAATAATAAATATCCTCCCCAAACCCGTGTTAGGTATTATTCAAAATATGAAAAGAGAAAAAGTGAAATTAATTGACTTGTCATTAGTCAGTTTGATTAGGGAAAAAGATTTAGATTATTTATCTAACCCAAAGCTCCTTGAATCGGAATTATTGCTTGAACTCGGCTTAAACAACCAAAATTTACACGAATTCCCTGAAGAATTAAAGAATTTCTGTGGCAATGGATTACTACATTGGCAATACCCAAAACAATTTAGCAAGTATTTAACTCAGCTATCAAAGTTGAAAATTGAGTCATATTTAGAAATTGGCGTCCGACATGGAGGTACATTTGTAATCACTATTGAGTATTTGGAGAAATTTCATCTTCTTAAGAATGCGGTAGGTATTGACATCGATTATTGTCCCTCTCTTATCGAGTACAAAAAAATGAATCCAAAAATAAATTTTATGAAGATCGACAGCCAATCTTCTCGATTTAAAAAGTTTATAACTGATCATACAGGATTTGATTTAGTTTTAATTGACGGGGATCATGAGGAAACTGCATGCAGAAATGATTTTGAAACTGTCAGGGACAAAGGAAATATTATTGTCTTTCATGACATAACAAGCGATGTTTGCTCGGGTGTAGGCCGAGTATGGAATCAAGTAAAGGCTACATATCCAGATGAATATCAATTCTTTGAGTATATAGATCAATATATGAGTGTAAGCGAGAAAACTGGACAGGTTTTCTTGGGAATTGGTATGGCCATTAAGAAAAAATATCTACGAGAAATTGGACTTTCTCCATAACAGATACTAATCTATCGAGTCGCGCACGTGTCGCGCGCGATGGTGTCGTTCGTGTCCTTGAGTCGCCACCATCTTTAAGGAATACTCGGTAATCGCGCACGCGAAGAATAACTGACCCATAACGTGCGCGCCGTCTTGACGGGTGGATGAAGCTCAGTAAATTGGGACTCGATATAACTCTGGATGGTTTCAATCGATGCCACATCATGAGTCATAACGTAGTAGCTTCGAGACCACAGCCTGTTCCTCCAGAGATGCCTCCTCAGGTCTGGAAACTTCCTGAAAAGCTTAAACGATGTGACTCCCTTGAAGACCTTCACGATCTCAGTCGGGGAATCACCCGGAGTGGCTGATATGAATAGGCGAACATGATCCTAGCGACCCTGGACGTTGACCTCTGAACCAACTCGGTCACCGACTTAGGCAACTCCCGAGGAACCCGGCGACTTCAGTCGCTGGATGAATCGGGTGCCTCACGCGCATATGATTCGCTGAACAATCTTCAGCAACAATGTTTCGATATTATCTTCTGGTTATACTTAAAAGTTAGAATAATTCCATTAAATTCGATGACACATTCCTCTGCACACAATGAGGCGATGAGAACCTGCTCTAAGTGCGGTGTCAAGCTCATGGACTTCATCGCCTATATCCCGGGTTTGGGTGAGGCGTGCATGAAGTGCTACACGAAGTTCGCGCAGAAGAAGGAGATTAAACCCTAGGCTACACCATCATAGGTGAGGTCGCCCTTTGGGGATCAAGGTCGGTTTAGTGCGCGTGCGGGGCGAGGGCCTTATGAAGATCCCGCTGCTCGACGAGGAGGTGCTGGAGACCATCCTCAGCCTCAGGGGTATCGGGTGACTACCTCGACTTCGTCGCGCATGCGGGAAATTAGCCGCCTGTGGTAGCCTTCTCTGCTGTGGTGGCCCTCCTTGACGTGGTTTTCTCTGTGGTGGCCCCGTATGCTACTTCGACTGTGGGGTCAGCATTCTGGTGTCGTGTCTACGCATTCTTGGGATTAGACTAAATTGGCGAGGCTTCGGAGTTCGCGCTAACTAGACTGATTTGGCACCATGATTGATTTTAATATCAGATAACTGTATTGAAAAACATGGTTGAAGATATCGTCACAAAGACTGTTAATGGGGTTCTCCATATAACATTGAATCGCCCCGAGAAGAGAAACGCCCTCACGAGGGACATGTACGAGCGAATCTCTAAGAGCTTGGAAAGTGGCGACAATGATCCAAATGTAAGAGTGATTATGATCTATGGTAATGGAAAATGTTTCTGCGCCGGAAATGATGTGAAAGATTTCCAGGACAAGGACTGGGGTTCAGAGGATCTCAACATTTCTCGGACGATACCAAGGGTTAAAAAACCGCTGGTCGCGGCCGTTCATGGGTATGCCACCGGCGTCGGGGCAACCATGTTACTGCACTTCGACTTGGTATACGCCAGCAGTGGTTGCAGGTTTCAGTATCCGTTTGTAAACCTTGGATTGGTACCGGAGTTTGGTTCTACCATAATTCTGCCGTTGTTGGTTGGTTATCAGCGTGCTGCTGAGTTATTTTTCTTTGGAGACTGGTTATCCGCGGAGGATGCCTTGAGTCTCGGGTTAGTGAACAGGGTTTTCCCTGAGGAATCGCTGGTTGCTGAGGCATCTTCTCTTGCGGAGATTTTAGCTTTGAAGCCTCCTGAGGCTTTGAGGAATACGAAGATGTTGATGAAACGGTTTTATTCTGATGTGTTCGGGAAATATAAGGCTGAAGAGTGGGAGGTCTTTAAAAGGATGCAGAGGTCCCCGGAGGCTCAGGAGGCTTTTCAAGCCTTCCTTGAACGCAGGAAACCGGATTTCTCAAGATTCTCATAGCTTATGAGTAGATGAGCGCTCGCGTCCTATCCCGCCTCGTCAAAAAGTTCATTTAATAAACCATTTAGGGATTAGAGAGATATGCGCGCCTATATGAAGGAAGTATTTAGCACCTTCCCCCACATCATCGCCGTGA
>CAZIKD010000291.1:0-2998 GCA_964539725.1 uncultured Candidatus Bathyarchaeia archaeon
ACTGAGGCGAAGGGGCGCTATGACCACCACGTCATCCAGAAGGGTAAGGTTAAGACTGTCAAGGTCCCCGAACTCGGTGACATTTTAAAAGAGATGGGCCCCAGTGACGTCTTCATCAAGGGTGCTAACGCAATTGACCCCTTCGGCCAGGCGGGCATCCTTCTCGGTGGAGTAGGCGGAGGCACAATCGGTGCTGCCTGGGGCTACCTCACTAGCAATGGCATCACTACCATCATCGCTGCAGGCCTCGAGAAGCTCGTCCCCATTAACCTCACTGACGCTGTCAATCGCATGGGCATAAGGAAGGTCGACACCGCCTTAGACGTCAAGTGCGGTATGATGGTCATCGGTGGCTACATTATAACCGAGATGGAGGCCTTCAAGGAACTCTTCGGAGTCGACGTCGTCCCCATCGGGGGAGGTGGCATCGATGGCGCCGAGGGATCCAAGATATTCCTACTCGATGGCGAGGACGAAGCGGTGAAGGAGGCCGTTGAAATGGTTAAAGCCATCCGCGGCGAGCCCAAGCTCACCACCCGCACAATCAAGCAGTAGGCGCCTTTTCTAAGCGCCACTCTATCTTCTCCGCCCCGTTGAAACGGGCGAAATCATCAAGTGTCTTACTGAACTCATTCTGGTATTCCTCATCGGATTTGAAACCATCCTCATACCAGAGTCCCCTGACTATGAGTCTTTTCTCCTTCCTCTCCAGTTTGGGGTCTAGTCGCCCCACGAGCTTGTCTCCGTAGAGTATGGGCGTGGTGAAGTAGCCGTATTTACGCTGGTGAGGCTTTAGATAAACCTCTAACGCCCGCTCGAAGCCGAAGAGTGCCATAAGCCGGTCTGCATGCCAGAGTAAACTGTCGAAGTAGTTAACGAGACGGACTCCTCCATAGCGCCAGTCGTGCTCAAGCTCCCCAAGGCGGTGTGCGTCCTCGGTTAGGCAGTAGTGGACCGTCTTAAGCCCCTCTACGCTCAGTTTAATGGCGACCCCCTCCTCCACTAAACCGTCGAGAAGGGCTTGAATTTGCTTCGCTGTCAATCCGAGCTTGACGCACCAAGTTTGGTAGTAGGATTTAATGTCTGCTGGCTTGGTCGCGCCGAGGCAACCGAGGGTGCGTGTGACGAAGAACCTGTTTCGCTCCTCCTTGGTAGGTTCGGAGGTGTCCACCCAGCTAGGGAGCACTCTCTCCGTGAGGTCATATATTCTCTGAAAGCCGTCTCGACGCGTCACCATAAGGTTTCCGGAGCTGAAGAGTGCTTCGAGGGCGCGTTTAGCGGGTTTCCACCCCCACCAGCCACCACTCGGCTTCTTCCCCTCGAAGTCAGCGCTTCCCAGGGGACCCTCCCCCTTGATCCTTTCCATGACAGAATCGACGATTTTCGGCTCGACACGACTGAACCAGCCAGTGTGAATTACCCGACTTTTAGCCCTCTCCCTATTGGCAGCTATGAGGTACCTCCAGTCTTTCATGGGCATGTAGCACATGGCGTGTCCCCATCCCTCGAATAGGAGCCTGCCCTCATAGGCGAGGGAGTGGAGATCCGCTTTCTTGTAATGGCCAAGCCGTGTCCAGATGGTGAAGTGGTGGGCGCGCTCCACGACATTGATTGTGTCGATCTGGACGCAGCCTAGGCGCCCGACGGTCTCCTCGACCCTCTTCTTCGTGGTCTTCTTCGGTGGTTCGCCTATGCCCTGTTTTTCGATCTGTAACCTTCGTACAGCGCTCACCGAAACCTTGAGAGCCGAGACCATTTACACACTATGGAGAGGACGAATGCTTAAGCATTCCATTTTTCACATAGACTTAAACCATCCTAGACGTAGAGGGAACAAGGGTGGGTGATTGGGGTTACCGTAGACGCCGTGAGTGAGGTAATGTTCTGGGAAATACTCCTCTCCCTGATTTTCGGTCCATTTCTCTTGGTTCTGATCAGGAAAGAAAACGTCGCCGATCACGAGGGACTAGAGAAACCACCTAAAGAACACGCCGAGCCAACCTCGAAAAAGATAGACCTTCCGGACATCGATTATTAAGTATACGCTATCGGCTCAGGTGACTAAGCTGCGCCATGCTTATAGACCGGGGCACAGATTCACGTTGGGATAAGCTATGCTAGACCAGCCTGCTTGGGAGACGAAGCGTACCCTCTACACCCACGCCGAAGAGCAGTACAACACCAGCCTCGGCCTCCCACCCGAGGATCGGAACCTCCAGCAGATGCTTAAACGTGGTGTAGTCGTCGTCGACAAGGTCCCCGGCCCCACAAGCCACGAGGTCGTCGCATGGGTCAAGAAGCTAATGAACCTGGACCACGTCGGCCACGGGGGCACCCTCGACCCTAAGGTCACCGGCGTCCTCCCAGTCACCCTCGAGGAGTCGACCAAGTGTGTCCAGGCCCTCCTCGACTCCGGGAAGGAGTATATCACCATTATGCGTACCCACGAGGACGTTGAGGAGAAACGTCTCTTAGAGACCTTGAAGCAGTTTGAGGGGGAGATATTTCAGAGGCCCCCTCTCCGCTCCGCCGTCAGCAGACGACTCCGCACACGCTACATCTATAGGATAGAGTACCTTGAGGGTCATGGGAGGAATTGGCTCTTCAAGGTTGCCTGCCAGAGCGGCACCTATATTCGGAAGCTCTGCAGCGATGTCGGAGAGGTTCTCGGCTGTGGCGCCCACATGCACGAGCTACGTAGGACTAGGAGCGGCCCATTCACTGAGATGCAGGCGGTAACCCTCTACGAGATCGCAGACGCGATGGATCAATACAAGGAGGGGGACGAGGCCATGCTGATGAAGATTCTTCACCCCGTCGAGGAGGCGCTCGCCCTACTCCCTCACATCTGGGTCAGGGACTCTGCCGTCGAAGCCCTCTGCACGGGAGCCCAGCTCGCCGTCCCCGGCATCCTCCGCCTAGAGTCGGGCATCGAGCCTAAGGGGCTCATCGCCGTAATGACGCAGCGCAACGAGGCTGTCGCCCTCATGAGGGCGGA
>CAZIKD010000292.1:0-2986 GCA_964539725.1 uncultured Candidatus Bathyarchaeia archaeon
CGATTTGTTAATCCGATATTAGCCTCAGCGTAACTCTGATCGCTCATGGATCGCCCTAATGCCTTCACATCATTGGCTAAAACTAACTGAACCTCCCAAGGTTATATAGGTTCCCCAATAGGCCTCAGCATTCGTTTTAACCCTCCACATTCCTGAAACTCGCGCTCATTGGTGTAAGTCGAGGCTCTATAAGAAAAGCGGAGTCATTTATCTCTTCGAAAAAGAAGGATCACTCATATGAAAGAATAATCCATATTCTTTATATTACTTAAGAATACCAATAAAAAATGGAAGAAAGAATAGTTAAATAGTAATGAAAAATGTGGGGATGTTAGAGCTTGGGAGAAACAGCAATGGAAGGAAAAAGGAAGGTAAATATTGTGGCGACTGTAAAAATACCCACAAAAGTTAGGATAACTTATGAGATAACAGATGAAGAGAATATTATGCCTATTCTAGAGCAGATCTTAGAACAGCGGAGGAGGAGCTTAGGAGAGACTCCACCGACGAATGGTTCTAAAAAGAAGTCTGTCTCACAACCCTTGCCTAAAAGGCCGACGAAGGAGAATGGGAAGAAAGTTCACTAGCTACGAGCACAATAATTGCAACAATATTATCCTTAGCTCAGTAACTAAAACCAACTAAAGCATTATCCTCACTTGGGAAGGTAATCATCTCTACGTGGGTAGAATATATCGAGTATTATCGTCTCCTTTCTGCGCGCGCGTTAAGGAATACATCAATCTGGGCTTCGGATTGATTACATTCGTTATTGTTCCTCAACTGATGGTTGACGACATCCGACTTGTGGCTAAAAACGTCATTCGAGCACTTTAGGGACAAATGCGCAAGGGCAGGAAATACTCTCGCCTCTTCTCGTTTTATAGTACAATTAAGTAGTGTTAGGAGTCGCCGCTCAAGTGCCTCACTGGACTTTTATCGTCCGCCCCGAGCCCTTCTCGCGCCTCCTCTTGATGACAGTCTCCAGCACCCCGTTCTTGTAGGTGCTCTTCGCTGAGTCTTCATCAACCTCGAAGGGGAGCTCCAACTCCTTGTGGTACCTGTGGTCGGGGCTAGTGACATCGATGGTCAGCGCCCTCTCAGTGGCGTAGAGCTGAATATTCTCCTTCTCGACGCCCGGGAGTTCCGCTATGATCTTGATCTGGTCCTGTTCCTGGATGATGTCAACGAGGGGTTCTCTCGCTTCCTGGAGGCTTAGGGGCTTCTTGTCCTCCCCGATACTAGTGTTAGGCTTCATGTTACCGAACTCGCGAACGATCGGTTTTCCGTCGGGTCCAATTTTGACTGAGTAGCCGTAGACGAAGGAACCATACTCCTTCTTCACGGATCCGTCGGGAAGGATATGTTCTTGAACTAGGTCCTCAGGTATCTGTCCTTCTAGCTCCTTGAAGAGATCGACCATCTCCTTTTCCATCTCCTCGATCATCCTCTCGATGTCGGGGAAGATGATCGGTGAACCGCGCTTTCTACGCTTCTCCCATTCCTCCCAAAACGACAATTCACTGCACCTTATAGATTGTGAAGAGGCTTACGTTTTAAAGGGTATCCCGCGCAACTTATCAGGCGCCGTAGAGTAATGCCAATTGATATGCCAATCCTTGCAGCCTACAACGAGATAGCCCTGAAAAGTCGATATGTGCGCGCCACCCTTGAGAGGAGACTCGCTGCTCAGATCGAATACGCCTTGAAGAGGGAGGGTTACCGTGAGGCGAGGGCGAGGAGACAATTCGGGCGCATTATTATTTATGGTGCCCCACATGAGGCTGCGGGAATAGTTGCCAACGTCTTCGGAGTCGTTCACGCAATCCCATCCATGGAGACTAACATAAGTCTCGATGAAGTTGTTAAAATGGCGGTTGAAGTTGCTGACCACTCTTTGAAAGAGGGCACCTCCTTCGCCGTGAGGCCGAAGGTAGTAGGAGAACATCCTTATGGGAGCATGGCCGTGGCAGTGAAAGCCGGCGCTGCCATACTCGAAGCCTACAATGGTAGAGGCGTTAAGGTAAACCTCACCTCCCCAGACGTTACGATTGGCATAGAGGTACGCGACAAAAACTCATACGTCTACTCTACTATGCTGGATGGTGTCGGGGGGCTCCCTTATGGCTCACAGGGGCGAGCCGTCTCCCTATTCAGCGGAGGCATTGACAGCCCGGTTGCCACATGGCTTACTATGAAACGTGGAGTCGAGGTCTACCCACTCTTCATGGATCAAACCCCCTACGTCGGAGAGAGTTACCTCCAGAGGGCCGAACAGGCATTCAGAGGCATGATGAAGTACGCCCCCGTCGAGGGATTCTCCCTCTACTCGGCATCGATGGGTCCCATTATGGAGCGGATACTGGAGTCACCCGAGCTACGATTCACATGCATTCTCTGTAAACGATCAATGTATAGAATCGCGGAAGAGTTCAGCAAGTACAAGAGAGCCAAGGCAATAGTTACCGGTGAGAGTCTAGGACAGGTAGCTAGTCAGACGCTAGATAATCTCTATGTTATCGACTCCGCCATAAGGATGCCCATCCTCCGACCACTAATCGGCTTCGACAAGGTTGAGATCGAGGACAAGGCTAGAGCGATCGGCACTTACTTACTGACCGCGCATAAGGTCGAGGGCTGCAAAGCCGTGCCCTCTACGCCTGCCACGACTAGTAGAATCGAGAAGATCGAAGCCCTCGAAGCGCAGCTTAGCCTCATTGATCTATGCAGTGAGACAGCAAAGAAGATCAAACGCCTACACTGGGCTAAAGATAAAATATCCGACGCCTGATAATCTGGGTGGGTACAATTATGGCGATACCACAGGATGCACTTGCGGACAGTGTCGACCTCGACTTCACCGAGGTCGAGGAGCATTGGAACGTCTACCAGCTTAGCGATGGGACAAAGCTGAAGGTTAAGCTGATCGTCAGGGGGGTAAAGAGGCTCAACCAGTTCGAGCCCGATGGGACCCCAGTCTATTTGA
>CAZIKD010000293.1:0-2962 GCA_964539725.1 uncultured Candidatus Bathyarchaeia archaeon
GCCGGTGTTGAGGTGGGTCTGATGGTTCAGCCGCCTTATGTCAAGCCTACGCAGGCCGCCGTCTACAATTATTTCAAGGATGTCGCGGATGAGGTGGATCTCCCTCTAGTGATCTATAACAACCCCGACAGGTGTGTCGTTAACGTTGAGCCAGAGACTGTAGCTCGTTTGGCTCAACACCCCAACTTCGTCGCGATCAAGGAAGCTGGTCCGAGCCCTTACGCTGAGATGAGGGTGATCGAGCTGACAAGGGGCGAGTTCAATGTTCTGTGCTGCGACTGCGCCTTCTACGCCCACATACTCGTCGTGATGGCCAGCGGGGGTAAGGGGACGAGCAACGTCACCGGCTCCGTCTGCCCTACGGAGTTCGTGGAGATGAGTAAACCCTGGGAGAATTACGATGATGTCCTGAGGACGCGTCAGCACCTCTACAAGCTCCTACCGCTGATCAGGGTGATGTACAGCGAGAGTAACCCTGTGCCCTTGAAGTCGGCTTTGAACATGGTCGGGGCCAAGGTTGGAAGACCAAGACCACCACTCACGGAGCTTGCTGAATCGAATGTTGCCATTCTTAGGCAGACAATGCAGCGTCTTGGGATCCTCTCTGAGGATTCCTACCAGATGAGTTTCTTCAATAAGAAATAGTGCATTCGTCTCGGATTCACGTGTGATGGATACAGAAATCGCGCGCGCCGTGATATTCATCAGGCTCTATACCACTCTTCACGCGAGCGATCGAATCCACTAAGTCAGTAATTTCATTATGTCGGCCCTCGTGATGATCCCCGTCACCCTCGATTCCTCGTATAGTGGGACCGCGTAGTAATGTGTCAGCAATTGGGCAATCTCTCGGAAGCTGGTCACAAGGGGATAGTCGGGCACCTTCTCGATAATGTTCGCCTCAGCAACAGTCATCAACTTAAAACCTAAGAGGGACTCGGGGATATTCATTTTTTCCTTTAACTCATAGGCTGTTTCAGAGGGTTCAAACCTCAGGATCCTCTTCAGTAGGCTCAGCTCCGTGACTAAGCCGAGATACTCTCCATCTTTTCTTGAGAAAACTGGCAGCTGGCTGACTTCTTTCTCCCTCATTTTCCTGGCGACGGATGAGATTGTTTCGTCGTCGTAGGTGGCTTCGAGTTCAATCTCGCTGGAGTATTCGCTAGTTTTGGCATCGTAGGGGATCAGGGACATTCTTTGTAAAACGTAGCTGATCATGTCGTGGGCTTCAATGTAAGAGACGTCGCGGCGATACGTTTTCTGATTGAATATCTTAGTCATCGTTGAGGGAGGTAGTCCAATATGATCCCCGATCTCCTTTGAGGTTATTCCTTGCTCCCTCATCAGACCCCTGATTAGCTCAATGAATTTATCCAATGGTAGCAAAGGCATCGACATGCTCATTCATCACAAATTTCTATTATAGAAATAGTATTTTATAATATTTTCTATTATAGTAATAGATGTGGGTGAATAACAATGTGTGACGGAATGAAGTGTGCGACAGGAAACCATGAGGAAATAAACCAACGGGGGATAACGGTCTTCACCGCTAAGGGGTGCAGCGCATATAAATCCAAGGTTCCCTGGATTTTAGAGAAGGCTGCTACAGAGGGATTCGATGTCAAGGTCATCGACGTCTACAGTGAGGACCCCGAGGACCGGAGGAGATCCAGCCACGTGAGATTCGTGCCCCATATAGAGTACACGGGCAGGGAGCTTTGTCGGGGGGAGTTTGAGAAGCTGACCTCCGGCGAGATTGGCCGCGGTTAAGCGCACCGTGCTTAGGGGGTTGATATGTTGGGCGTTGATGCTATTGGCAGAGTTCTTGAGCGTGTGCGACGCCGGCGGGAAGCTCCCCGCGAATCAGATTACGACTTGCCTGGCGCTGAGAAGGAGAAGCTCGGGGCTAAGGTGCTAAGGCGCTTCGAGGACCTTGTTGATGACCCTGAGGTCTTGGAGGGGCTGCGCCTCTTCTTGGGCGCCGATGTTGACCCCATCAGGATCCATAGTAGAAAGCTCGGGGTCTATCAGGAGGAGTGGTCGTTTGATGGTCTCGGTCGCCTCGTCTACGAGTTCTCGGGCCCAGTGGATGGTGAGGTGCCCATCGGACTCGGGGTCGATGCTGGGCTCCTGAATCGGAGGATCATCCTGTGTTCCCCATCTGATTTCAGAACGCTGGGGCTCGAATCGGTGGTGGAAATTCACAGAGTGGCTGGGTCGGAGGATTTCTTCGAGAAGCTGGCGTGGATGTACGGGCGGTGCGGCAAGCCTGGGTTCTCCCTAGATGGCTTCGAGGAGGAGCGCGCAACCTGGAGGCTGTTGTCTGCGGATCCTGAGGACTTGAAGCAGCTCAGGGGGCGTCGGCGGAGGTGTAGTTGTTCAGGGGGACAGACTTGAGCTTCTCATCGACGTACTAAGATGGATGGGTTTCCGGTTCTTCGATCAATGCTTGAGGAAGGGAAGAGAGGGTAAGAGGTGGGCCTACCCTGAGAAATGTGCTTAGCCCGGATGAGTTAGCTGAGTTGGAGGCGGTTGTCAGTGGGTACAGGATCCCCGCGCCAACAGGTTGGGCGCACGCGGTGTTGGTACATGGTATGCGCGGAGTCGTCAATGGGTTCTCGGTTGACAAGGTTTACGACGACAACATCCTTTGTGATCTGTTCTACGTGTTGAGGGAGGCCGGGTTTACCAATCCCGGGACAATGAAAGCTCGAGGAGCTTCGAGATCTCCTGAAGCGGTGTTGAGAGTAAGGTAAGGAAAGCGGTGAGATTGTGTCATTGTACGAGGGATCGCGCACGCTCATCGACACAGTCTTATGATTTACGATTGATTGCGTTAAGCTAACTCCGCGTGGGTGCCGGGCACCTATCTGCATGAAGACTGTTATATTTAGTGGGTTATGCTTTTTGCTTTCTCCGGCTTCCCAGTCTTAATGGAGGTCCAAGCTGTGAAGAGCAT
>CAZIKD010000294.1:0-2960 GCA_964539725.1 uncultured Candidatus Bathyarchaeia archaeon
AGACACCATGCCGGTGGCTAGGCAAGTAGCTGGTCAGGTAGGAATAGATGACGTCTATGCGGGTCTTCTACCGGCCGACAAGGTGACTCACGTCCAAGAGTACAGAAAACGGGGCAGCCGAGTTATCGTAGTGGGAGACGGCATAAACGATGCACCGGCTCTTGCCTCTGCAAACGTCGGCATCGCGATGGGTATCACTGGAACCGATGTCACTATGGAGACTGCCGGAATCGTCCTGATGACCGATGACTTGAGCAAAGTGGCAAAGACTATGCGGCTCAGCCAGAAGGCGTTGTCACTCACAAAACAGAACGTTGCTTTTGCCTTGAGCGTCAACATAGTGGGACTCCTGCTATCAACTCAAGGCTTCGTGAGCCCGGTTCTTGCATCCATTATCCACGAGAGCAATGCGCTGATCGTTGTCTTCAACTCGCTTAGACTTGCTCGAAGAAAATGGTAGGTTTGGGGATAGGGAACGACAGTTCGCTCCATCGCAACTGTAACCCACTCAAAATTCTCATGACATGAATCCGCGTCTCTAGCCTGCGCTACTGTTTGAGTATTCAAGAGGAACTCTGATTAATGTCGAGTTGCTTCATCTAACTCTTCTTCATCTCAGCTTTCAGCTCGGCGTAGAGGGAATCGAAGACAATAAACGCTTTAGAGAGTATCTCATCGTCCGTCTTTGATGTACGCGCAAGGCCTCTAGTTATTTTGAAGACACCGGCTGTCTCGGGTAAGGTAAGTTTGGCCAAGTCTTCGCCAGATATCACTTCGAAGTCATGGATGAATCCTCGAATGGATCCGACAATGGGGTCCGTAATCTGATGTTTCTCGACTAGCACATCGAAGGTTGTCTTGCTACCTTCTATCGGATTGATCTCAGCACCAGGCAGAACAAATGGCTTCGCGCCGCTTGGAACCGGGTCTCCTCGATCGATGAACTCGAAGACGGCGTCAAGATCGATGAATCTCTTGATGAGCCAGGCAGAGGCACACCTATCTAGGTGGGGCTCATGTCGCGTGACCCACAGCAAACAACATCGACCTACGTTACTTTGGCTTTGAAGAAGGCATACAAGGCATCATATACTGGCCATTGCTTGGAAATGTTCTCGTAATCGTCCTTGGTCATGATCCTAAACCCTTCAGCGATGGAGTTCAATCCCGGCGATTCTTGGGTGAGATCACTATTCTTCGTATCTGCTCCCCTTACCACCTTGGCAACCTCTAGAAGTGCCGCATCTTTCAGACTGTACTTATGAATTATGGCGTCGAAGCTGCATTCTTCCCCGTGGTGGCCCAGCTCGACATTAGGAGCGTCGAAGGGAATAGCACTCTGCTCATTTGCTACTTGAAGCACTCTGTCCACTGGTACAAAGAGGAATTCGGCCTTTGTATCCACGAACTTCTTGATAAGCCATGGACATGCTATCCGGTCCACCTTTGCCTTTTCACGAGTCACCCACTTCATTTACCAAACCTCAGAAACAATATCCTGCAGGGAATATAATAGGAACCGCTCGGCGCGCGCGATTCGCCGGGTCGAGTTCCGGCGATGGTGGTTCCTATTCGGTTGTATGGCCGTCGAAGTGTTCCTCACTCGCCATGGCTTGCTTCTTGGTGTGGCGTCCCCACCTTATCCTGGTGCTCACACACACTAAAATTACTAGCGCGCGCCTGTAACAAACTGTATTGCGCGCCTTAGCTAATCGCTTGGAGGGCTTTTTCAGACCACAGCGGATCTTTCAGGAAAGCTCTGCCCACCGCCACTAAATCAACCAATCCGTCGCACACGAGCTTGTCAGCCTGTTCAGCTTGGGTGATTCGTCCTACGCCTATGACGGGAACTTTGACTGTTTTCTTGATCTGGCTTGCCTGTGGGATAAAATAGCCTTTTACGTGCCGAAGTTGTTTGGGGTCGGCTCCGCACATACCGCCAGACACATCGATGATATCAATTCCTGCCTGCTCAAGTTTGATCGCGAAGGCAGCGGATTCTTCTATGTGAATTCCGTTTGGGGCTAAGTCGTCTGCGCCCAACCTGTAAAGCAAAAGTTTGCCATTGAGGGTTTCGCGGACTTTTTCAACAACCATCAGGGGAAAACGCATCCTATTCTCCAATGAACCACCGAACTCATCTACCCGCTTGTTAAAGAGCGGCGAGAGGAACTGGTTAAGTAAGTAACCATGCGCACCATGAAGCTCAACTCCGTCGAAACCCGCTTTAACCGCCCGCCCAGCAGCCAAAGCAAATTCTTCAGCCACGGTCTCCAACTCGGCCTTCTGGAGTGCGCGGCTCTTGTCACGTGCTGAGGGACCCACGGGTTCAGTATTGATGACTGTTTTGTTCGCGACACATCCAGCATGAGTAATCTGTAGGACGGCAGGAGCGCCAATCTCGTGAATTGAACTCGCGAGCTTACCCAAACCCGTGATTAGGGCATCATCATAAATTCCCAGTTGCTTTAGACTCAGCTTTCCAGCTAAAGCAACATAAGTGTGCTCGACAATCAGCAAACCCAAAGCGGAGGAACGCCTAACGTAGAAGTTAACTAGCCTGTTTGTTACAGCGCCTTCTAAGGTTGCTCGACCACTCTGCATCGGAGGCATAACAATGCGGTTCCTTAAAGTCACGCCTCTCACTTTCAAGGGATCTCTAAGCCTTGGCAACCCTGAACACCAATGAGGTAAAAGACAAGCTTGGAGCTATAAGAACATAACACAATCGGGCGAGAATCACGCACGAATAGATTTCATTTTGAAAAGATGGTTGAAATAGAGACTATTCTTTCGTCATCAGTTTTAAATAAGCAATCAGGTTTGCTTTTATCTGAATACCTTCTAGATTCAACCTTAAGCGTCTCGATCGATCGAATGTATGCGATTATTTGTTAGTGAGTAGTTGAGTAAGGGTTTGGGTTTGTGAACGCTAAAGTTTAGCCCCACACACTTCTCCT
>CAZIKD010000295.1:0-2920 GCA_964539725.1 uncultured Candidatus Bathyarchaeia archaeon
TTTTACCTCTCTCGGTTATCTCATAATACCTGCGCTTCCCCTTAACTCTTGACGAAATCAATCCCCTCTTATCTAGATCGGCTATGTGCTGATAGACGGCGCCTATAGTCATTCCCTTCCCGATCGCCTTCCAAACCTCGTACCCGTAGGTCGCCCCTCCTGAAATTTGGCGGAGTATCTTTTCCTTCGTGGTGAGCATCGACCCCAGGCCTGGCGACTTTCTACGCTTTGTGAGGCTCTGTAGTATATCATCGGTCTTGAGACCACTGCTCGTAATGAGGCAGGTTATGTGGTCTGCTCTGTCGATCTCCCCAGACTTGATTAGCTTTTTCAAGCTGGCGACTGTTGCGGCGCTTGCGGGCTCAGCAAATATTCCCTCGAGCCGCGCGATTTCTCGGCCAGCGATGAGCATATCCTCATCGCTAACTGAAGCGGCGAATCCTTTCGACTCTCTTATCGCTCTGAGGGCCAATTCGCCGAATATGGGCTGGGAGACCCTTATGGCCGACGCCTCGGTCTCTCCTCTCTCGATGGGTTTCATTTCGTCCGCGCCTGCGTCGAAGGCTGAGACGATTGGGGAGCAGCCTTCGGCCTGGATACCTATGAGACGAGGGAGTTGGCCTATTTTTCCCATAGTCTGAAGTTCCTTTAAACCCTTCCAGATCGAGCTGATCGTGACGCCGCTCCCCATCGCAACGACGATCCAGTCCGGCTCGCCCTTTTGCTCGGCTATCTCGTACGAGATAGTCTTCAGACCCTCCACGGAGAGTGGGTTCAGCTCCGTCGTGGCCTGGTACCAGCCCATCTCCTTTTCGAGCGTCTTCACCCTTGCTATCGCCTCCTCGATCGTCTCTCCAGACTCAACTATCTCGGCGTTGTAGACCATCATTTGGGCGAGTTTTCCTATATCCATCGCCTTTGGGACTATGAGATGGCATGAGATATCCGCCTTCGCTGAGTAGGCAGCGACCGAGGCGCCGTGGTTTCCGTTCGTGGCGCATACGAGCGAGCTGAACCCCTTCCCCAAAGCGTCGGAGACTATCAGAGAGGCGGAGCGATCCTTGAAGCTATTAGTGGGGTTCCGGGTCTCGTCCTTCAGGGCAAGATGCTTTAAACCGAGGGCCTCCGCTAGCCTCTGCGCCTCCTGTAGCGGTGTACCCCCCTCACCTAGGCTAACTTGCTTCTTAACCGGGGGGAGGACCGGTTTATATCTCCAGAACTTCAATTCCCCGGTGAACTTTACTGTCTTTAAGTACTCTTCATCCCAAATATACTCCAGTATTCCTCTGCACTTCTCGCAAGAATTTCTTCCAGAGTCGCTTGGAAAAACGTAGCCGCAATCGGTGCAGACGAGGTTCACCCGGGACTTCATCACATCTGTTTGGGCATATCCATCCTTTAAGCATTGGACCCAACTCTATTATGATTCCCACCCAGGAGTGACGTAAAAGATGGCAAAGAACACCCCCAAGCTCGGAGAACTCCGCCCCGGGATGGAGCACCTCAACTTCAAAGTCAAGATAGCTAAAATAAGCGGAGTGAGAAAGGTCAAGACCTTCACCGGCGTAGAGCACTCTATACTCGAGGGAGAAATAAGCGACGATGCCAACTCCATCTCCTTCGCTGTATGGAATGAGAAGATAGAAATCTTCAACGGCATATTTGCAGGAGATATTGTTGAGCTAACCGAATGCTTTGTCACCTCCTTCAAGGGAGTATTACAGGTCAATGTTGGTAGGGATAGCTGCGTAACGAAGGTGAGCACATAGGCGTGAGTGAAGAAACCCTAGCGAAGATGAGGGAAGAGATCCGAAAATTGATGCCCAACTACGGGACACATGGTTACGAGCATGTAGAAAGAGTTTACAACACCTGCCTTTACATCGGTCGAGTCGAGAAGGCCAACATGAAAATACTCCTCCCAGCCGCCCTTCTACACGACGTCGTAAGGGAGGAGGAAAACCACGCCAAGGCAGGCGCTGAGAATGCCAAGCTCATACTACGAAGATATGGATACCCCCCATTTGAGATCGAAAAGATAACAAACGCGATCTCAACTCACAGCTTCTCAGGCAATAAACCCCCTGAGACACTTGAGGGAAAGATCCTCTCCGACGCCGACAAACTAGATGCCTTAGGAGCCTTAGGGATTTACAGAACGGCTGTGTACAGTGGTGAGCATGCGAGGCCAGTCACCGACTTCATCGCCCATTTTCACAACAAGCTCTTCAAACTTGAGAGATTTTTATTCACAACTGAAGCGAAGAGGATGGCAGAGGAAAGGACGAAGTATATGGGAGACTTCGTCAAGCATCTAGAGAAGGAGCTGAATCATGAGACCTAATATCCCCCCCATTTGTAGATTCCATGGGAGATCCCGAGTTGGTCCAGCATCTTACCAACAACGAGATCCACAAGGTCTTCGATCGTTCGCGCGTGCCATATTCTCTAAATGAATTGCATGCAGAAGCGTCTCACGTTGGACACCCTTTAGTCATTTACCCTCCTTAATCTGGACGTCTCCAACACGGCTGACGAGGTCGTTGCAGTAGCCTGATACAAGCGCCTCAACTAGTTTTCTTAGAAACTGGGATGATCACCATTACGTCAACCTTGAAGGACACACTCGCCAGAGGCACGGCAAGGGTGTCCGATGAATAGAGCTTCGACGCTAAGGCGGACCAATCCATATCGTCTAGTTCATACTCCAACTTTCTCGGCGGCATCACACTTACGATTAGATGAATCAGAGTCCAATCTCTTTAGCAACCTTGAGGAAACGTCTGCCATAGATGATACCACTTACACTACAGTGATCTCCACTATCAAACGTATATTTCTACACCAATTAGGTTAGGGTAAATCGACTCAAAGTACCTCAACGGAGACTAGAATTTAGGGTTCCCGACACCTATGGTGA
>CAZIKD010000296.1:0-2903 GCA_964539725.1 uncultured Candidatus Bathyarchaeia archaeon
CTTCAGAGGTTGCTTTAGAAACATTGTTCTGAATTTGAGACACAAGTCATTTAGCAGGCGACGATTTTTAAGAGATAGATGTGCTTTTATTTTGAATTTTTTTTTGGGAGTAGACCAGTTATTTTCGCTAGCGACTCATTACTGTGTTTTCAACAAAAATATTTTTTTTGAGAAGTCACTAGCTCCTCGAAATGAGAGGTAGACAACTAAAGGAAAATTCAAAAAGCTGAGTATCCAGGGGGAACGCGCGCGATATTTGAGACGCCGTAATTTAAAGGGTGTCGCGTGTGTTACGTGTGATAAATTAATTATAGTTGTTTAAACCTTCATCACTCGATCTTCATGGATATCCTAGACACCTATCTTAAGCTTAACCCGAGGTCCAAGTCCCTCTACGAGAGGGCTTGCAGGAACCTACCGAGTGGGTGCACTCGAAATGTGCTTTACACTCTCCCTTTCCCGATATACATGGCCAGAGGGGAGAAGAGTAGGCTCTATGATGTGGATGGTAATGAGAGGATCGACTTCAACTTTAACAACACGACGCTGATCCTCGGGCACAACCACCCTAAGGTTCTGAAGGCAGCTAGGGAGCAGCTCGAAAGGGGCACGGTTCTGGGAGCCCCCACCGAGCCAGAGGTCGCTTTGGCTGAGGAGATATTGCGGAGGTTAGGGACTGAGAGACTCAGGTTCACGCCGAGTGGTACCGAGGCCAACATCCAGGCGATTAGGCTGGCGCGGAGCTACATGGGTCGGGAGAAAATAGCGAAGTGCGAGGGCGCTTATCATGGGTCATGGGATGCCGTGGACATCAGTGTGGCGCCTCCCCTCGATAAAGCTGGTCCACGGAAGGCTCCTGTTGCGGTCCCTCAGAACGAGGGGGTTCCGAAGGGGGTCTTGGGTAATACGGTTGTAATACCCTTCAACGACTCTGAAGCGACTGAGAAGATCATCATGAAACATAGGGATGAGCTCGCTGCCGTTATCTTGGAGCCTGTTCAGAGAGATATGCCGCCGAAGCCTGGGTTCCTGAAGGTGCTAAGGGAGGTCACCGAGAGGTGCGGGATCCTCCTGATCTTCGATGAGGTCATCAGCTTCAGGCTGAGCCCGGGGGGAGCCCAGAAGTTCTATGGTGTTAAACCCGACATTACGACGCTTGGAAAGATCATCGGAGGCGGCTTCCCCGTCGGGGCCTATGCTTCTACGGAGGAGGTGATGAAGCCCCTCATGATACCTGGTTCGGAGTTCCCGGTTGTGAAACAGGCGAGGCTCGGGTTCTCTGGGACATTCAACGCCCACCCTATCACGATGGCAGCGGGTATCGCTGCCATGAAGGAGCTTAAAACTAAGGTGTATGTGGAGATGGATAAGACGGCTGAGGCGATGCGTGAGGGGATCGCTTCTTTGCTCGAGGGTAGGAAGATGGGCTATCAGGTGAGTGGCGTCGGGTCATTCTTCCATATTGACTGGACGAAGGAGGAGGTCGTTGATTACAGGTCCGCGGCGACTGAGGACCGCAAGATGAGCCGCCGCTTCTCCACGGATCTGATGAACCGGGGAGTCTTCATGTGGGGCCACCCTAATGTCTCAGCCGTCACCACCAGTGAGGATGTGAAGATAGCTCTCGAAGCCATAGGTAGGAGTCTCGATTCTATCGCCCCTTAAGAGGACAACTCCCTATAGTATATGGGCGCAAGCGCTTTTCGCGCGCACGAGCGGAGGAGTATCTCTAGGCGCGTGCGGTTAAGGCGGGCACATTAAGAGAATATCATTTCTCACTCGCTTCTTTTCTCCTCAGTTGGTAGGCGAATGGTAAGGCGATTGCATAGACGATCGCGGAGATTATGAAGGGGATGAGTGATCCTGGAGCGAGGTAGAGGGCTCCCACCAAGATTGGACCGATTGTGAAGCCGAGTCGCGAGCCAGTCATGTTGAGTCCAAAGCCAGCTCCGTGAAGGCTTCGTGGTAGGATGTCAGTGAGCATGGCGAGGATCGGTGGCCAAGTCAAGCTCCAGAGGGCGAAGGCTAGGGAGTATACGGCGAAGAGTTCTACCCAATCACCGAATAGTGCCCAGGAGCCTAGTACTACGGGAGTGATTGCTGTGCAGAGCAGGATCATGCGCCTCCGGCCATACCTGTCAGCGATTATACCTCCTCCGAGTTGAGTGATTATTAAGAGGAAGTTTGAACCCGTGAAGAATGCGCCTATCAGTGAGTAGCTTAGGTGGAAGCGGTCCTGGAGATATAGTGGTAGTATCATGTTGATCCCGGCCATGCTTGTTGTTACGAGTACCTGGTATGTGAACAACGTCAGCATGGTTGGGCGGTAGTCTCTGTTGAAGATCGAGGATTGGTCCCTATTCTCGGGGATATTGATTTCTGTTTCCTTTTTAGCTTCCCTTATTTTAAAAGCGGGTATCAGTGCGATTAGGCTTAAAGCGCCGGCTAAAATGAAGACGCTGCTCCAACCGAGGTGTTCTACGACGTAACCCCCAGCTATTGGGCCCATTATGCCGGCTATTGGCCAAGCCAGATTCATGACGCCGAAAAGGCTGGCCCGGTTCCCTGGATCTGTGTTCTCTGCTATGATCGCCATCCTCGTGGGCATGAAGAAGCACATCGAGATGTTGAGCAGCATGTTCAACGGTATGATCAGCATCCAATTCCTTGTATAGGCCATGAGGAGGACTGAGAGGCTGGACATCGCTGCGCTGATGATGAGGAAGGCTCTCTTACCGAACTTGCCCAAAAGCATCCCGGCGGGGAGCATGAAGATGGTTGATGATAGGTTGCCGATGCTTATGACGAGGGCGTTCTCGAGTTCCGTGGCCCCTGTCTCCTTGAGGTAAAGTGGGAAGAGGGGTTGGACCAGTGGGCTAGTGAGGCCTATTGCTAGGTTTAGG
>CAZIKD010000297.1:0-2884 GCA_964539725.1 uncultured Candidatus Bathyarchaeia archaeon
CCACCCACACCCTATTCGCCTCCCTCCCCACCCTCGTCCATAACTCGTCAAGCCGCCTCGACCTATCTTTCGTCACCCTACCATTGAGCAGACCGCCAAGTCCAGCTGCCTCAGTCCCCGGCCTCGGCCAGAACCTACTCATGTTTAAAGCATCTGGGCGCAGCCACTCCACAAGCTTGAGGCTCTCCTCAAACTGGGTCTCAGACTCGCCTGGGAAGCCACAGATTATGTCGGTCGAGATCCCCCCGTCAGTGAACCTCTCCCTGAAGCGAGTGACCAGCTCTCTAAACTCCCCGACCAAATATCTCCTACGCATCCTCATGAGGACCTCATCACTTCCAGCCTGAACCGGGGTGTGGAGGAACCGGAAAATCTTTTCCCCCCTGAAAGCCTCGATGAGGTCATCCACGATGGGTAGCGCCGAGTTTGGGGTCATCATCCCGACGCGCACCATGAACCTCCCTTTTATCGCACTGAGCCTCTCAATAAGCTCTGGGAGCCTCACGCCACGATGCTCATAGGCCGCGGTGTCCTCCGCAGTCACCCAGATCTCCTTGCAGCCAGAGGCGACGGCGGCTTCTGCGTCCTTGATGATCCCATCCGGTGGGAATGAGTGGAGGCGTCCACGCGCTACCTTTACTATGCAGTAGCTACAGTTTCCCAGGCACCCCGAGGCTATTGGCGCGATGTGGACGAGGCCGCTCCTTCTCACCCTCGGCAGACAGGTATGATTCGGTGCAGCCCCGTCAAAGCAAACGACCCTTCCCCCCAACGCGGCCTCTTCCACGGCTTCCGGGATCCTCACGACATCGTCCGGTCCAACGAGGCTCGCCCCGGGGGAGACTTCCTCGACAATCTCCCTAAGGGCCTTAGGCATACAACCAGCGACAACGATCCTTCTCCCCTCGAGGCTCTTAAGCCGCCTTACCATCTTCCTCTCGGTGGGGGTCTTAACTATGCAGGTGAGCAGCACCGAGACGTCGGCGTCCTCCGTCCTCTTCACAAGAGTATGTCCCGCCTCAACAAGTAGACCCGCGGCTATCTCCGCGTCAGCTTGATTGGCGCTGCAGCCATAGACTTCGACGTGGACCCTCACCAAACCGCTTCAAGACAGACGAGTGGGTGACTCTAATAAAACCAACCCTCTATTTTCCAAGGACCCGCCAGACCTTCAACAGCCTCTCCTCGACACTAATGCCCGCGCCTACCACCCTTGTCCTTCCCTTCTTAATCGCCTCGATAATATCCTCTGGCTCCCTCGAATCCGCTTCAACGACCGTATAAGAGCGCCCAAAAGTCTCAGGGATATGGGAGTCGCTTCCCCCAGTCTGAGGGAGGCCAAGATTTTCCGCTAATCCGCGGTTACGCGCCGTCACAATGCCGAAGGGCATCTGTGCCGAGTTAGCCACCTCGATCGCGTCGAATCCCGACCTCTCGACCTCCCTGAATCGGACGAAGCTCCTAGGGATAGAGTAGGGGTGTGCAAGTACCGCCGTTGCTCCTTGGGCGTGAATCTTCTCAACGGTCTCCATGATAGAGAGCCCACTCGGCACGGCCTCGACTGGGTCAAAGCAGAGAATATGAGCGCCCATCGCTGACACCTCTAACCCTGGAACCACAACGAGCCCGCCAGATTCGACCCTCCGCAATCCCTCGATGGAGTCATGATCACATATGGCGTAGCCATCAAAACCCATCTCCCGACAACGCCTATTTATATCGTCGAAGCTACTCACCGAGTCCTCACTATATCGGGTATGGACGTGCAGATCAATCCTTAGACTAAGCCGGTCCATGCCCTAGATTCGCCCAGTTGAAATGGAGTCAAAACTCCAATAAATCTTTTCGAGAAAGTTTGGGCGGAGTGAAATTAGGCTCGGGCTTTCCCTCACTTGTCTGGGGAGAAGGAGGCCCAGATGATCACTATGAGTAGGGTCAGAAGAGTACCGCCCAGCCCAGATAGGAACCACTCAGCCGTGAAGAGGTCCGGAAACATCTTTACTAGGAGTGGGAGGAGTTGCTTGTAACCCCAGTTTGCCAGGATCCCGCCGACAAAACCGAGAACAGCGAAAACTACGAAAACGGTCCATCTACCTGCCATTCGTATTCAACCTTGCTCAAGGATGAGCCCGGTTTATATATTAAGAGTGCAGTAGGGGAAAAATGTCTGTTTCATTAAAAAATGGTTTATCCCTCATAGTATTTTAATTTAAATATGTAATAGTTACTCTCGCTATCCCTAAAAGTCATTACAGTATTATGTTAAATGCGACTTTGAACTCCCCATAAAACTACGCATTTATTAACATTAGTGAGGCAACAGTCTCATGATTTTTGCCCTCGATATATCTTCGAGCGTAATCCGAAATGAGCTTCGCTAATCGATGGGAAAAGAATAATGATCCTTCCTTCTCCGCGAAGGTCAAGGACGCCGTCAGGCCACCGGGTCCTCTCAAGCCCCGCCTCGACGCAGCCACTAAGCGGATCGAAATGCAGATCCAGCGACTTGACCAAGCAAGCAACCGCTTCCAGGAGCGCGACAAGACGATCTTCAACAGGATCGTCGACGCATATGCCAAGCACGACACAGCGCGCGCAAACGTATTTGCAAACGAGCTTGCCGAAATCCGCAAGATGGAGAAGATGATCTTCCATGCTAAGCTCGCATTAGAGCAGATCACACTACGACTCAGGACCGTAACGGAGCTAGGTGACGTCGCCGTCACACTCCTGCCTGTCGTCGGTGTAATCGGTGACATTAAGTCAGGTATGGCAGCGATCAGCCCGCAGGCTGAGAAGGAGCTGGGTGAGATCGGTAACCTCCTCAGTGGAATCGTCGTTGACGCAGGCGCGGTGACCGGGATGACCATCAACTTCGAGTCGG
>CAZIKD010000298.1:0-2841 GCA_964539725.1 uncultured Candidatus Bathyarchaeia archaeon
CCAATGTTAAATTCCTAACATTTTCCCTAAAAGGTGAAGCCGTTTGGATGACGCCCACATAGAGTCAGAGCTCAAGGGAAAGACGCTTCTAGTATACATGCACATCCTCAAGGCTAGGCACGAGACGGTGGGCGTCCGCGAGGTCCAGCGCACCTTAGGCTTCAGCAGTCCTAGCGTGGCAGCTTACCACCTCCAGAAGCTCCAAGACCTCGGCCTCATAGAGAATGCCTATGGGGACTACCGCCTCATCAAAGAGGTGAAGGTGGGTGTCCTCCGCAGCTTCGTCAGCTTAGGCGGGGTAATGCTCCCACGTTACCTATTCTACGCTGTCCTCGTTACCTCCATGTTGGTGACCTTCCTCGTCATGTTCCCCTTCGTCCCAACGAGAGAGTACATCACGACCCTTGTTATGGGGCTCGTTCCTTCCGTGATATTCTGGTTCGAGACCATTAAAATTTGGAGGGAGAAGCCGAGTTGAAGCGTTCTAACGTTAGAACAGCTGTTCGAAAGTCTAGCATTAAGAGTCTCGGGGATGAATCATAGAGTGACCGCCATGAGGAACGGAGTATACACGATACTTGCAGTAATCGTTGGAGTTATGCTAGTAGGTATGCTTCCAGGTCAGCTATCTAATCTGGCGGCGTCGACGTTTACTAGGACCGTCTCCCTTCAGGCAGGCGGCACCGATTCGCCTAAGAACATAACCAAGGCGAACACAACGGGCTTTTTTAGCCAACCATCGTCAACTGGTACCTTGGAGGACGCCGCGAAGACTACGACCCAGGGAACTGGGACAAAGCCAGATACGGGAACTACAGTGGAAGCCATTGTTGACTATAGTTTTAGCTATGCACCAAGGAAAGGAGCAAACGATCCCTACTTAGACGACATATACTATGGCTTTTGGGGTATCGGTCTCGTAGCTGCCATAGTCGTTTACTTCACTTCTAAAAGGATGCTAGGCTAGATGCCTGATTCCCTCTTTTATTTTCTCTGCCCTCTCAAAAAATTCGTTCCTACTTATCTTGATGCTGGGCCCGATCGTCTCGACCACCGCGGAGGCTGATGCGGAGCCTACAGCGCCACACCATTCAATATCTTGACCTGAAGCGTATTCACTGAAGAAGCCCGCTAAGAAGGCGTCCCCTGCTCCCGTCATGTCAACCGTTTCTCCCAAATGAGCTGGGACGATAAATCTCTCTTCCCCTTGTTGAATGCGAGCGCCATCACGACCACGTGTCTCGATGGCAACTTCTACTCCTAATTCAACTAGCCTCTCAAGTCCTTTCCATCCCTCAAAACCAGCGACGAGTCTCAATTCTCTCTCGGATGCCTTGAACACTGATAGGCGGCGAAGTAGGTCGAGATCCAGCCAAGGGTGGAGGCTTATCGAACCTCCCGGTTCCAGTCTCCTCACGAAACCTTGAGGGTCGAGTGCGATAACGGGAGACTCTAAAGCAATAAGTGTCTCCTTTGGAATCTCCTGAACTATGGGGGCGAGGATCACGGCGTCGGGAAGCCCGACGATGTCACTTGGATCGATTGGGACACAGAGGCTGTCGAAGCCGAGTCCCTCCTCGTTGCTCGTATAGTCGAGAACGAATCGTGTGGTCCTTGCTTTAGGTACGATGAAGCCGCGTACGTCAAGTCCCCTCGCTGCCAACTCGGAGACATATACCTCAGGGAAATCGCCACCCACCTTCGTCGCTGCCGCCAGTGTTCCTCCTAGGAGATGAGTTATGAGAGACACGTAGGTTGGAGGCCCGCCCAACTGCAGCCTTTCGCCGTCGCCCGTGATGATCCTGTCTATGGCGACGTGGCCTACGATGGCGATGGTCTCCACAATCATAGAGTGTGTTCGAGAGATTAAAAAGGGGAAGCCACGTACCTCGATCGATCTGTCACCCGCTTATTGGGACTTGGAAACTGATAAAAACCACCACCCCCGTGTATCGACTAGGAGATAATCATGGTTAGACCTATGACGGAGTTGAACCTTATCAGCGCCTTCTGTGGGGAGAGCCAGGCCCACATGCGGTATCTTATCTTCGCAAAGAGGGCTAAAGAGGCTGGGTTCCCTAACATAAGCCGTCTCTTTACCTCTGTGGCTTACGCTGAGAGGATACACGCGGGTAACCATTATCGGAATATTATGACGAAGGGCTCACAGATGACCGTTGGAGGTGCATTATTCGGAAGCCGATCCACGGTTGATGACCTCCAGCATGGCATCGACGGTGAGCACCACGAGGTTGAGGAGATGTACCCCGCCTACATAGCGGTGGCGAAGGAACAGAAGGAGTACGGTGCTGAAGTCACTTTCCGATACGCATTGGAGGCTGAGAAGACTCATGCAGGGCTCTATCTTCGTGCCAAGGAAGCGGTGGAGCAGAATGGGGACGCTGATTTTAAACAAATTGGGGTCTGCGAGGTCTGTGGCTGGACGACGGAGGGAATAATCCCGGATCAGTGCCCAGTGTGCAAGGCAAAGAAGGAGAAGTTCACAATTTTCTCCTAAATAGCCACGCTAAAAAAGTGTATGCAGGTATATCAGCGGGTCGTCGGCTTCGCTATGATCTCCTTGATGTAGATGTCGAACATCTCGTTGAGGTGAGCGGGTTTGATGACGACGGCGGTGTCAGCGCCCCTCCCCGAGCCCCCAATGGCGATGATATCCCCGGTCATAGAGATCATCCCAGAATCCGCAGCCATAAATGCTATTTCTACGCAGACTTTCATCCCCTGCCCGAAGAAGCGAAGCACGTTAGCGACGAGCTCCGCCGGGCCGAGGGTGTTGAATTTTCTGTTTATAGCGCGGCTAACACCTGCGAAGGCGTGCCC
>CAZIKD010000299.1:0-2824 GCA_964539725.1 uncultured Candidatus Bathyarchaeia archaeon
CATGGCGAACTCGCCAAGGAAGCTGTCCGTCCCGTGCGCCGACTTCTCGATGTCGATGAGGCCCTTGAAGAAGCCACGTGACTGGCCGAGGAAGACGCCCTTGCTGAGCAGGTCGCCGGTCGTGTCTTCGCCCCGGTGCCGGGTGTAGCTGGTGAGGTCGAACACCTGGCTCCCGGAGCCGAGCCCGATCTCGACCTGGTGCACGGTGGCGCCCCGCCCGGCCAGCAGGTTGTCGATGCGGCTCTTCACGAACGAGCCACCCACGCTCGCCAGCGCCCAGGCCAGCGAAGCCCCCTCCCCGACCACGGCGTGACGGGTCACGAAGGCGGCGGTCTGGGGCCCGAAGTTCTCCTCGCCGGCGAACTCGAGCGTGGAACCCGGGCCGAGCAGCACCTCGGACGTGCCGGCCCAGAGCGACTGGGCGCCGTTGGGAGGTGTCGATGCCACCTGCTCCTCGAGCACGCTCGCGTGCGCGTCGCGCCCGAGCGAGATGACCGTGCGGCTGAGGAGCCCGTGGCCGGATACGCCCGCGCTCCACCGAAGGACAACGGGCCCCCGGAGGCTGACACCGTCGGGCACATGGACGAGCAGGCCGATGGCGAAAGCGGCGCGCGCCGCCTGGGCGAAGAGGTCGTCCGCGGGGAGCGAGGCGCCCCCCTCGATGAGCCCGCGCAGGAGCGCCGGATCGCGGCGCAGCACGTTCGAGAAGGTGTCCACGACCACCCCTGCCGCCGCGGCATCCGGGCTCAGGGCCCGCGCCACGACCGTGTCCTCGCGAACATGGAGGAGGGCCGACGCGCCGCGGGGCAGGGCGGCGGATACCTGGCGGGCGTCCCCTGTCTCGGCGTACGCCGCGACCTCGCCGAAACGGACCGGCCGGAGGTCCACGTACGGCACGAAGAGGGGGTTCGTTTCGGCCGGCAGCTCGCGGGCCAGGCGCTCGGCCTCCGTCCGGTCGGCCAGCAGCCAGTCCGGCTCATCGAGTGCCCGCGCCATTGCGCGAGCGTCAGGCGCTGAGGCAAGCCCCAGGAGCGGTTCGGCCGTCCCGACCGAACTCATCCGAGGCCGCCTTCCATCTCCAGGCGGACAAGCCGGTTGAACTCGATCGCGTACTCCATCGGCAGTTCCTTGGTGAACACCTCGAGGAAGCCCTGGACGACCATGTTCTGTGCCTCGTTCTCGGTCAGGCCGCGGCTCTGCAGGTAGAAGATCTGGTCGGCGCTAATCTTTCCCACCGTGGCCTCGTGGGTCATGGTGGTGTCGTCTTCCTGGACGTCGATGTACGGGTACGTGTCGCTGCGGCTCTCGTCGTCGAGCATGAGCGCGTCACAGCGGACGCTGGCCACGACGCCGGTGGCCCCCGGGGCGATGCGGAGCGACCCGCGGTACGTGGCCCGGCCGCCGTCTTTCGAGACCGACTTCGATACGATCCGGCTCTTCGTGTCCGGTGCCAGGTGGATCGCCTTCGCGCCGGTGTCCTGGTGCTGGCCCCGGCCCGCCACGGCGACCGAGATGATGTCCGCCGTTGCCCCCCGGCCCCGCAGGTAGATGCTCGGGTATTTCATAGTCTTTTGTGAGCCGGTATTCGCGTCAATCCACTCCACAGTGCTATTTTCATAAGCATGGGCACGCTTGGTCACGAGGTTGTACACATCATTCGACCAGTTCTGGATGGTCGTGTAGCGCACCTTGGAGCCGGCCAGAGCGATGACCTCGACCACCGCGGCGTGAAGCGAGTCGGTGGCATAGATCGGCGCAGTGCAGTTGTGAACGGCGAAACCTTTCGCGAGGTACGCGTTCGGGGCGCTCGCCATTTCCAGGTTGTAGACCCAGCCGTCGTACGGCCGTGACTCGATCCGCCGGATCGGCACCCAGAAGCAGTTGCGACCGGCGTCGAACCACGTCTTCTTGAGGGCGGGCTGCTCCATGAAGGCCAGGATGTAGAGATCGCGGTGCTTGATGACTCGGCCGTCCGGCATCCGTTCTTCGAAGGCCTTCCGGACATTGATGCCTGCATAGGTGCCCAGCCGGGCGAGGATCTCCTGCAGCTGGTACGCCAGAGTCCGCGAGGTCGTCATCGCGCGAACCATCGTTCGACCGGGCTTCCGAGTGTGGCGGCTTCCATCGCCGAGCAGGTACGTATCGAGAAGAAGCCGCTGGCGCTCAGGAGGAAGCTCCATGAGGGCGGGGCTCAATCGCTTCGTCGATGACCCGCTGCCAACGTACCGCAGCGCGAGCTCCATGAGCTCCTGCGAATAGACGTAGACGCGTGCCTCGTGTTTCGCGGGCACCTCGTAGACGGATGCCGCCTTGCCGGCAAGCGCCGTCATGAGCTGACGCGCATCCGCAATCTTGTCTTTTTCGTCGATGTGGAACGAGAGGGTAACAGTCGGGGCGTTGTGGACACCGTTCCGGAAGGCGCTTCCCTCGGCCGTGTAGTAGCCGAGGAAGCGCACCAGGTCATCGGAGATCTCGGGATGATCGATGACCTTGCTGGCGACGGGGAAGCAGATCAGGTCGGTGACCGCAAGCTCACCTGCCGGAACCCATTCGGGTTCCACGGTGTGGAGAGACGATTCGTCCATGACCCACCCGTTGCCCCTCCAGACGCTCGCCCGATTCCTTTGGAGCGCGAGAACGGGGTGGTCGGGAGTGAGCTCGAATGCGTTCGCCCCGGACACCGGAACGATCTTCAGCATGTCACCGCTGTATGCACGCCTCCGGACGGCGGCAACCGTCGCCTCGGCCCCGTCGCTGTTCATGACCTTGGTTCCGGCCGCGATGTGCTCAATCGGGACCATCGAGTCGCCCAGGCTGACGAGCT
>CAZIKD010000300.1:0-2823 GCA_964539725.1 uncultured Candidatus Bathyarchaeia archaeon
AGGGTCAACTACGCCTGGAACGCAATTGGTGGAGTTCGAAGGGACATCTCAAGCGATAAGATACCTAAGTTCCAGAAGATGCTCGACGTACTCGCGGAGCGTACCAAGTACTACACGCAGGTTGCCTCAACGGAGTCAACGGTTATCAACAGAGCTAGTGGCGTCGGCTACTGCAGCAAGGCGGACATGATCCGCCTCTGCGGTGTAGGTCCCCACGCCCGTGCTAGCGGGGTTAACAAGGATAACCGTCGTGACAATACTTACTTAGCTTATGATGAGGTTCCCTTCGAGGTTGTCACCACGGAGAGCGGCGACGTCCTCGGGAACGTGCTTGTCCGCGTCGGTGAGCTCGTTCAGAGCGTCGGGATCGCAAAGTATGTCTTGGATCACCTACCGGATGGTCCAATCAGGGAAAGGTTCACACCCCTTCAGAAGGTACCGGAGGGTGAGGCAACGAATATGGTGGAGGCACAGCGTGGTGAGTTGATTCATTACATCTGCAGTAAGGGCGACAATAAGCCTTACAGGTATAAAATAAGGGCGCCTACATTGGGTAATATTCCGAGTCTGGTCGTGAAGCTTAAGGGAGGGTATATTGCAGATATTCCAATTGTTCTGGCTGGCATTGATCCGTGTTTCAGTTGCACGGATCGCATGATCTTTGTCGACGAGACAAAGGAGAAGACTTGGGACATGACTAGTGATGAACTCAGGAGATATGGCATAAGGTGGTACTCTGATGATAGCAATAAATGACATCCTCAGCATAGTGGTATTCCCCGGGGCGCTTTTCATCATAGCATACGCGCTTTATTGTAACTGGCTGATCCGGAAGACTGTAGCGCGCCTCCAGAACAGAAGGGGACCGATGCACACCGGCTACGCTGGCATACTCCAGCCGTTCGCTGATCTAGTGAAGCTCCTCGCGAAGGAGGACATCACGCCTGGCGCCGCTAACAAACCACTCTTTTCATCGACACCCGTCCTCATACTCGCCCTGCCTCTCGCAGCCGTCTTCCTAATCCCTATCCAATCCCTGACAAACTTCTGGGCATACACACCAATCGCAAGCTTTGAGGGCGACCTCGTTATCGTCCTTTTGATATTCAGCTTAGTCGTCCTTAATGTCTTCCTAGCGGGTTGGAGCAGCTCGAATCTATTCGGTGCAGTCGGCGCAACTAGAGTCGCGTTAATGTCCTTGGCTTACGAGATACCCCTTGTCCTCCTGACCTTGGGGCCGGCTATCTTGGCTGGGAGCTTTAGTATCAACAAGATAGTTGCCTGGGAAGTTGCTAGCGTTCAACGGTTCTTTATCGCGCCGAGCCTCTGGGGTTTAATACTCGGAGTCGTGATGTTAATCGGCTTCGCTATTTGTATCCTCTCATTCCTCGCAGAGCTCGAGATGCGACCCTTCGACATGGCAGAGGCTGAGACAGAGATCGTCCACGGCTGGCAAGTCGAGTTCAGTGGTAAGAAGCTTGCGCTTCTGATACTCGGGCGCGATGTAAAGATTGTGTTAGCTTCCGCCTTGCTGACATCGCTGTTCTTAGGCGGCCCAACTGGGCCAATCCTACCCCCAATTGTTTGGTTCATAATAAAGACCACTCTCTGTGTACTTATCCTAAGTAACCTCAGCGCATTATTCGCCAGGTTCAGGATCGATCAGATGCTCCGCTGGGCATGGGAGTACCTGACGCCCCTCGCCGTCCTTCAGGTGATGGCAGTAGTGGCGCTCTCCTGGGTGATCTAATATGGCTATGGAAAGAGAGCTCCTAAAGAACGCGGCGAGCAAGCCATGCACCCTCGTCTACCCCTTCGAGAAGAGGGAGATGCCGAAGGGCTGCCGCGGTAAGCACAGTTACGACGAGGCGAAGTGCACGGGGTGTGGTATGTGCAGCCGGGTCTGTCCGAGCTTCGCCATAGAGCTAAAAGGTCTCGGTCCCAAATGCGAGGGGCTGAAGATTAACCTCGGAGCCTGCCTCTTCTGCCAACAGTGCGAGGAGAGCTGCCCAACGGGAGCCATCTGGCTGACAACCGAGTACGAGCTCGCCGTGATAAACAAAGCGGACGCAATCCTCGACTTCAAGAGGACTCCCAGAGCTCCTCCGACACCTGCCGCTAAGCCGGTTATACCGGTCGCGAAGCCCTCGGCCCCCACGGAGGCGAAGAAGTAATGGCGTCCGAGCTTGTCCAGTTTGGGATACTCGCGGCGACGATTGCATTCGCCCTAGGCGCAGCTGGGCTAAAGAATCTGCTCTACGCGGCGTTGAGCCTCGGCGCGATGTGCATCTGTCTCGGCGCCCTCTACTGGGTGCTTTACGCACCCTACGTAGGGCTCTTCCAGATGCTCATCTACGGAGGCGCCGTCGTGGTTCTTTTCGTTTCCGTAATTATGTTCGTGAGGAGTGAAGGCAAATGAGTGGAAACGGCGTAGGTCCAGTCAAGATAGTAAGCATAACCTTCTCGGTTCTGCTATTTCTCTCACTGCTATATGTGGTCTCCAGCACGCCCTTCCCACACGCCAAGTACCGGAGTCGGGAGCTGCTTCCCATTGAGCCGGCAGACGCGCTGGGCGGCGAGATGAGCAACTTCCTCTGGAACTTCAGGGGATTCGACCTCATTATGCAGACCCTGATCCTCTTCGCCACGGCAATAAGCTGCCTGGCACTCCTAAGGGAGGAGAAACACTGATGGCAAACGACCTAGTCTTCATCGGCGCCATCTTCACGATGGTGTGTATTGGACTCTACTGCGTCACGCAGAAAAGTATGATTCGTATACTCCTCGGAGTCGAGATTATACTCAACGCCGGGAACTTCGCGT
>CAZIKD010000301.1:0-2773 GCA_964539725.1 uncultured Candidatus Bathyarchaeia archaeon
AGCAGATAGGGCTTCACTATAAAACGTCTTCGCTGTAAGGAAAAGTATCGATTGAGGCTGAAAATATAGGCATGAGGTATATGGGTCAGCTGAGGAGGGGGTTGAAGAATAGCTTGAAGGCCGCGTTGCTCTGCGCCCTGTACTGCGGAGCGAAGCCGTAGAGAATCACCCGGCCTTTCCCCATCCTCGCCTCCACCATCGCTGCCTTTTGAGCAAGCCTCTCCTCGCCCTGCAGCCAGCCACTCTCCATTATACGACTATCAGGGTAGCTTAGTACAACGCCATAGTCGTCGTTGTGGCTTCCCGGCTTCACCTCGAAGGCGCCGTGGCTCCTGAATATGATGAGAAGGTCGTCCTGTACGCCCCATGCCAGTGAGTTCTCCGAAGCGACGTCGACATGGAGGGTCGAACCGGGGCAGACGAAGTCCGTCGGCTTGACTTCGGAGAGGACGTTTTTCACTGGGACCTTAAGCTCCTCTATGGCAAAGTCACACGACTCACCGAGGCACAGGATGGTGCCGTTGGCCTCCGCAAACTCCTTAAGCTTCTCGACGCCATCCTTCCCGATACCGCTTTTATAATCAGGTGGGTATCTAGGTAAAGTCATTATGCCCTGCAACTTCTTCTCGTAGTATTCCTCGATGCCCTCGCCGGTTATCAGGCTCTTATGGTCGGCCGGGAAGATTATAACGTCGAATTTCGAAGCGAGTTTTCCTCGTTTAATATCCTTGTCCATGACAGTCTTGAAGGGGAACCTATACTGCTCGAGGAGCCATCGGGTCCACCCCTCGTCGGTGTTGCCACCGTAGAAGCGCTGGTAGACGCCTATCTTGAGGGGCTTCGTCGGCCTCTCGGCGAGGTTACCTGTGGGTGCTGCATAGAATACGAGGTGATAGCGCCTGGATAGCTTCTCCAGCTCGTCTCGGGCGTCCTCGCCGACTACGTGCCACGACCCGGGGGCATACGTCTTCCCTCCGATTGTTATAGGCGCGGTCAGCCTCCGAACCTCGACTCCTCGCCTCAAGAGCCTGTTGATCGCAGCGTAGCTGTCGATTAGGCAGACATCGAGGAGCCAACCATTGGGGGCCTTCTCGGCGACGCCGCCCCTCGGGAACCTGAGGCTTGAAACCGTTTCGAAGGAGCCCTCGAAGGGTTTCTCGACCTCCTGGAGCCTGACGCCCATGAACTCGGGTATGGTGTAGGTGGCGAGATCGTAGGGAGTTAGAGGCGTCCCGTCTGGTTTCTTGCTCCAGGGGCCGATGTGGTAGAAGGTCCTCTTGAGGAGGGAGATGATGTAAGGCCTGCAGGGCTGGGAGACGAAAACTACATGCGTGCCACGGGGGTAGATGACACCATCAGCGGTGAACTCTCTCTGGCTCCTCTGCACCTCGACCCCCATGTCCATAAGCGTCTTCAACAGCTTGTAGGCGGTCAGCTCGTCGTGCTGCTCTGGCTTGACCACGAAGGCGTAGGGCGCCTCCTTCGCCCCCTTCTCAAGTGAGCGCGTCGCCTTCAGGTACATGTTCCTTAGGAGCGTCTCCCTGAACCGTGAGGCCGCGAATAGAGTAGCAACAGCGCTAATTTTCTGCTGCTCAACTATGTCACGTAGCCTCCACCAGCCACCGGGCCAGGGATGGGGGAAACCCATCTGGGTCCTGTACTCGGGGCGCCCCCGGCTACTCGGCTTGAGCTGGTGGTAATGGATCCAGATAGGCGTCGCGAGTCCGGCGCTCGCCGACTCTGTAAGCATCCCACAGATGTTGTGCCAGCAGGGGACATAGTTGAATGTGGGCATAAACTCACCAGGGTAGGTGGCAGCGGACTCTACCCCCGTCTTCCCCTCTACCTCGAGCATCACGTGCATCAGCCCCCCGTAGAGCTCCTGCTCCGTCCAAATCAGGGGGTCGACCTGGTCGTCGACTGGGTTGCTGAATGGTGGGACATAGAACCTGGCCCCATAGCTTCCCATGTGATGGTAGTCGATGTAGGCTTGAGGGAACCACTCCCTGTATATGACCCCAGCAACCATCTGGCTCTCCACCATAGCGAGGTTGATGGCGTCACGGTTGTTATCGTGGCCTGTATACTTGTGGTAGAGCCAAGGGGGACTAGTCCCTTCGAACTCAGTGTCTAGGTACTTGTTGTACCAGTCAGTGACCATGATCTGGCCGTCGGGGTTGAAACAAGGGAAGAGGAGGAGGACGACGTTGCGTCGAATTTCTTCGAAATCGGGGCTCGTGGCGACCTCGTAGGCGAGTTCGGGGGCCATCTGTGTACCGCCGACCTCTGTGGCGTGGATGCTCATCGTCATCGCCACAACCGCCTTACCAGAGGCGATGATCTCCTCGATCTCCTTCAATAGGACCCCGCGCGGGTGGGCAATCCTCCAGCTCATCTCCCTGATCTTATCCAGCCTCTTCATGTTCTCAGGGCTAGTTATGATGGTGAGGAGGAACGGGTTACCCTCCGTCGACTTGCCGAGTTCGGTCACCTTGATGCATGGCGATTTGCCCAAAGTGTTGAAGTAGTCGACTATACGATCCCAGCGGGCCAGCTTTCGATCCGACCCCATCTGGTGGCCAAAGAACTCCTCAGGAGAAGGAATCTTTACAGACATAGTCTGAAAAACGCCTTTTTCGTATTAAAAAAGATCCATAAACAGGTTAATATTTGCCGCCTTTTACACGAAAAATCACGTTTTCAATGTTTTCCGAGGGACGCTCCTCTGAAAAGCGTTAAGCGTCGAGGCGAGGAGAGACATTGATCCTTGATG
>CAZIKD010000302.1:0-2769 GCA_964539725.1 uncultured Candidatus Bathyarchaeia archaeon
CATATATCACCTTTTACTCAGTTCCTCGAGTGGAATCCTTGGGGCGTCGTTGTATTTATAGCCCCCAAGTGGGGTCCAGCCACCAAATTCGGCCATAGCCTTGCCCAGCCAGTGACCGGAGGGTTTCTCAGGCTTGAAAAGGGGGTGGCTGAAGGCCGCCTCGTCCTCCGACACCGGCGGAAGTATGAGCTCATAATCCTTGGATCCGACGCCGAGCACGCTGCATGTGTTGGCGGTTATCCACTGACTCATACCCACTATGCTAGTGAACTTCTCCTGCCCCGGTTCCATCACGCCCTTCTCCTCGGCAGCTGAACCCGGAATCCCGTGGGCCTGCACAGACATGTCGAGCGCCGCCACATCTATCGCGACGATGTCCCTTGAGGAGAAGACGCCGAGGTTCGGAATGACAGGCCTATCGGAGCCTGGGACGCAGTCGCATGCGGGGGCCAAATCGAGGGCGTAGGTGATGTAGCCAATGTGCTCCCTCCCTATGTGGCGGAGGTATCCGGCTGCGGCGTCTCCCATTGCCACTAGGAACCAGTGTCTCCAATCCTCGTACCTCTCCCTACCCCAAAGATCACACCTGAATAGGGGTCTCTGGTGGCCAAAACAGCCTATGCATTTCGACCCATCCCACGTGGCCCTATCCTTCTTAATCTCGAGTGCCCTAACTGGGCATAGGTTATTGCAGAGGGCGGCGTCGGGGCATTCTTCACCCAAGCAGTTCTCCCCGTTGAAGCTCCAAGAGTTCCAGCCCACCTTCTGGTGGGTGCAGAGATGAATGTTGAATTTACCCCTCTTGGAGCTGCATCCAATGGCGACGTTCTTGATGCTGCCACCGTAGACGCCGCTGCCATGGCCCTTGAAGTGGCTCACCACGATGACGGAGTCGGCGTCGGCGATCCCCTTCGCCAGGAAGCCCTCCTTCAACAACACGCCATCAGGTATGTCAACCTTGATGTCGTCGGTACCGTACATGCCATCACTTATGATGATGGGGCAACCCATCGTCTCCGCTGTGAACCCGTTACGCGCCGCGGTCTCCAAGTAGAGGTCAGCCGTGCTACGGGCCCCATAGAAGTAGTATGGCGCCGTCGTCGTATCCGTCACGAATGGCCTGCCACCCATCTTCTTGACCTTGTCAACGATGACCCTCACGAGTATGGGTCGCAGGTACGCTGAGTTGAACCACTCGCCCATATGGCACTTGATCGCAACTGAGTCCCCAGGTTCAAAACAGTCTCCGAGCCTCGCGTGGTCAAAGAGCTGCATCGCCTTCGCGGGTATGCTCGACGACAATCCCTTGTAGCGGTCATCCATAAAGAAAACTTTACTACCCACTTCAGACCCCTCCCAAACCCCGTTTTAGAATGGGCTTCAACGCTATTTAAGACTCAGCTTGGCATTCGAGGAACTTAAGACTAAGTGACCACCATGCTGCGGCGTCGGCTCTCCTCATCGATCTTGGCAACCTTTTTTTCAATCTCCCTCAACGCCACCTCATAACTCTCATAGGCCGAATCTCCACCTTCGAGCGCCTTAAACGCGTTATCAACCGCGTCCTGAAGCTCCTTCAACATCGGTTCCCCGACCCTCGTCCTAAGCCAAATCTTCGACTCATTCTCCGTTAATATATTCGTAATTTTATCAAGTCTAATCTGCAAATCAGCTGCGTGCCTCTCATTACCCTTAACCGCGACAAGCATGGACTTGATCCTGATCAACTTCTCCTTAACCGCGGGAAGCCTCGTGCTCATGATTTCACCTTAACCCATACTCTTCTCCTAGCATCTTCAACCTTTCCTCGAGGTGATCGAAGGACGTCCTCTGGTAACCAAGACGCCTGCCCTTGCGTGTATCATACCAATCAACAGTCGTGAACACATCCGAATACGTTGGATCCACCTCGACCCCCAGCGCCGTGTAGAACCTATCCACATATTCTCGACCAAGCATCTGCCAAGACTCACCCCCCGCAACGTTAAACGTCTCCTTATCGTCAACCACATTTAAAGCAGCCACAATAGCATGGGCAGCGTCCTCAACAAAGATGAACTCAACCCTCTGTTCACCACGATAGGGTATCATGGCAGGTAGCTCCACGAGGTCGGCGACGGTTATCGGGGCGATCCTGAGGGTCGCGTACGGGTTCCCCGACTCGGCGACTGCCACCTCCCCAAGAAGCTTACTTCTGGAATAATTATCATGTGCAGTGAGGGGATGCTGCTCACCTATCAGTTGTTCCTCATCAGCGGTTACCCCATACACCGAAATCGATGAGGCGAAGACCATCGGGCTGCCCTGTTTCAAGGCCCTCAGAAGGTTCCTGGCCCCTTCAACGTTTATCCTTAACGTGAGTTTCTCATTCGCCTCACTCTTGGGCGGCATGATTGCGGCGAGATGAATGGCTGCTCCCACACCTTCGCAAGCACGAGAAACCTGCTCCGGGTCGGTTATATCCCCCTTAAAGAGATCAACTCCTGTAAGGGCTTCAAGATAGGCCCAATTGACCGCTGGTAGGTCGAAAACCCTTACCTCTTCACCTTGGCGTAGCAACATTTTTACGACTTCGTAGCCTAGACGCCCCGCACCACCAGTGACCAGAATCACAATCTCACCCCACATCTATTAGACATCTATAGTAATCTTTTTACCCACAATAAATCGCGTGAGCGAGAAGAAGGTGTGCTCAAGTTCATTTTACTTTAGAGGATTCTTATTAACTTCGTTTTCTGTTTACGTCCACCGAATATGCTGTCAAGCAAG
>CAZIKD010000303.1:0-2757 GCA_964539725.1 uncultured Candidatus Bathyarchaeia archaeon
GTCCCTTCATGGGTGGGAGTCTGATCCCCCGACCTTATAAGGGTTCTGAACCGTATTGTTGGTGGGCCGGGCCGGACTTGAACCGGCGACTTCCGCCGCGTAAGGGCGGCGTCCTACCGTGCTGGACGACCGGCCCCACCTGGAGAAAAGAGTTGGTAGATGTTTAAAACCATTAGGCTAAGAGTTAACGAATATATAATTAGAAATGCATCGAACATTCATCGGCAAGACCCATTACCAGCTGACGCGAGCAGCCTTGCTTAACCATTCTCACCCAGAACAGCTGACATCTCCTTATGGAGGTCTCGGAGCCTTTTGATTGCGGGATGGTTACCCCCCAACTCCTTGGCGAAGATGTCGATTGTCGAGTCGATTCCGACCTCATGAGAGCCCTCTATCAGCTTGTCAGCATAGCAGACGATCTTCTCCTCGAGGGTCTCGGGGACGTAATTCCCCATTGGTAGACCGTTCTTTCTAGCCTCATCGAGTGTCAGTCCTGCGCCAACGTGGCGCTCTATTATGTGGGCGAGTTCCATGGGTATTCCGAGCCTCCTCGCCGTCTGTCCACCGACTGCGCCGTGTTCTATCCCGTGGGTCTGCCCCCTGCCGATGTCGTGGAGGAGGGCGCCTGATTCAATTAGTCTTATGTCGACACTGTACCCTTTAGCCTTGTAAAAGTTTGCGATTCGCATCGCCACCTTGGTGACGTTGATGCAGTGCTCGACGACGCCATTACTGCATCCATTTTTCTTCAGGAGCTGGATGCATTCGTCCCTCGTTGGAAGACTCAGGCCTCCAGCTCCCCCTTTATCTCTTCAATCTTTTTCTCGAGGAACTCGACCATCTCAACGTTGTCGAGACGTCGGAGGGGCTCACCGCAGGTCGGACATCTGAAAACCGTCTCCATTGCTACCTCGAAGGTTGTCTTGGGGCATGTCAGGTTGCCGCAGTAATAGAACTCGTGAAGCCTCTCAAACTCAAGTCTCGTCTCAAGTCTCTTCAAGATCTTCTGCTTCATCCCGTGGATGTATGCTTCGACGAGCTCGGGTTGGAGACGCCACTGGAAGATGAACCAACCCGTCTCCTTGTCCCTAAACCTCTTCGAGGTAACGAGGCTATGGTTATAGAACTTGTAAAGTAGCTTCCTCACGTCGTTTATCTGGATGTTTGTCGCTGCGCTTATCTCCTCTACAGTGATGTCCTGTTTTTCCTTCAGGATCTTGATGACCTCGACGCCCTGCTCACCACCGAGGACGTTGGCGATAATATACAGGGTCTCATCACTTACAGTCATCAAGGGCAGATATTCTCCTAGTTATACTCCACTTCTATCAACTTAAATGTTAGACTCCCACGGACTTGGTTTTAAGCTTCTTTCCCTTAGCCTGGGGGAGGACTCGGAGACGTGCTCCGGGGAACTCGAGTCCGACTTCTTTCCCCTGGTATAACTCGTGGAGGAAGATAGCTAGGGCGCTTACTTCTGAGTGGGGTTGATTCGTTACTGCCACGTTCCAATGTGCCGTGTTGTACATCTCGCCGGGCACCTTCGCCCCACCGACGATGATGAGCTTAGGTGAGTCGTCGGAGCGTATCTCTCCGACGATGTCTTGGAAGGGGATGCCGTACATGGTGAGGTGAACGATCTTTCCCTCCCAGTTCTTCGTCACAGATTTCCAGCTGTGAGCATAGTCTAGCGTGAAGTTACCGCCCCAGTCAAATGCTATCTTCCTGATAGATTCTTCAAGGGAGGCATCTTTGGTGCCCGTGTAGTATCCCTTATCAGCACCAAAGACACGCGCTGCGAGGAGGAGGTGTGTGGAGACCCTCTTGTCCCTCGACGGTCGGTGGCCAAGTCGCAGAACCGCCACACGTTGATTGATATCATCCATGCTGGCACCCCAAAGAATGAACTATGCAGTTGATAAAAGCATTGAGTCCGCTGCACAATTTTTAAGCGGTGCCTCGTATAGTGTCTGGAACACCTTTGGCTGAGCAAAATGAGCCAGTGGAGGCGCTCCCTCTTATCTCTAAGAGGAGGATGCTGGGGATTGTCATTCCGGTGATTAACATACCCTTCTTCGTCTTCAATGGGTATCAGGTTCTCTCATTATACCTATCCGGGGCTCCAACGAACTCTGGGGACTTCGTGAGTAATGTCATCGTCTCAGTCACCTCCCTGGTTCTAGGGTTCATCCTTCCCTGGTGGATTCCTGTATACACGAGTAAATATTTGCTCGAGGGGAGGGGGCTTAGGATCAGCAGGTTGTTTCGTAGGGGTGTCCTCCTTCCCTATAAGGAGATACCCCGCGCAGAGGTCTACATCAGGGAACCTGGTGAGATCCCTGAGGATGCACTCAGTTATACGAAGGATGCCGCAGAAAGGTTAAGGAAAACTGGTTTCAGCTTCGTCGACTTCACCAACTCAGAGGCGAACATCGTTCTGTTGATGTCGGGTAGAAAGATCTATATGATATCCCCCGCCAAGCCTAAGGCCTTCCTGAAGAGCCTCAAGAAGAGGGCGCCGAAGCTCACCGCGAAGATTGTCGAGCTAAGCGTCAGTGGGAAGAACATCCAGGAGCTCGCGTAGCTATGACACCCTTATCCGATGACCTGATTAAGATATTGTCAAGAACAGTAATCAAGGAGCATCCGGACGATTACTCCATCGTTTATATCGACCCTGAAGAAGAAGAGAAGACGCGCACAGTTCTCAGAGATCTCGAAGCGTACTCCTCCGTGACCTATACCGTTGATGAA
>CAZIKD010000304.1:0-2749 GCA_964539725.1 uncultured Candidatus Bathyarchaeia archaeon
CGCCGGCGACGTAGAAGCGCCAGACACCGTCCTTCTTGTGGAAGAATCGGGCCTTAGTCGTGGTGCTGCCGACGTCAGTCGCGAGAATATACTGCATATCCTCTACGGATTTCTTGAGGGTAGACATCGCGATTCTGAAATGTGATGAGGACATCAGCATTAAAGGTTTCCTGATATTGCTCTTAATTAGCTTAAAATGGGAGGTATTTTCGCCATCCTTTCTTTTCGGCGTCAGATTGCACGGCGCCAGGGAGGGATGTGGACTCGGCTTTCATTTTCTCAGACTCTTCCAGCTTCGCCTTCTCTTTAGCCGCCTTCTTTTCTGCCCTCTTCTTATCATCTTCCTCCTGAACTAGTTGCTCCATCCTCTTGATGAGCTTCTCGATGTTCTCCCTCTTCTCGAAAACGAGGAAGGCCTTCTCGCTGATTACTCCCCACTTGTCACTGAGGATGGGGACGAAGGGGGTGATGAAGAAGCGACCCATCTCTCCACCGACCCAGACTAGGGGCTTACTACTCTCGAGGAGCAGGATGGCTGCGGTCTCCATCTCGTACTCGTGAATCTTCTTGGCGACCTTCTCTATATATTCAGCTTCGAGCTCAGGGGTTATGTCGACGTCGTAGTACAAGCCGTGCGCCGTTAGTAAAGCGATGGAGGGGTGATTTAAGTTTAAGGCTCAACGATTGGCGGGGGGACCATTGCCTGTTTCTTCCTTTTAAGCTGCTGTCTCAGTGCGTAATAGGCGCCGATTATACTACCGAGGAGGAAGCATCCTAGTATGAGGACGAGGCTGCCGAGTTCGAGTCCCTGCATTGTGGGCACCATAATGACGCCTAAGGCGATGGAGACGACGGCGGTCTTCACCCCTGTTAGCAGGTGATTCTTTGAGGTCCTCATGCACACGAGGTAAGTCGAGATGGCGGCTGCCAGACACCAGAGGGGTATGAGCAGGTACTGGAAGAATGGTTCGAAGGCGGCCAGGTATATCGCCATTGTCCCCAGCCCATTCGTTAAAATTGCACCTGCGAAGTAGTCGAATAGCTTCGGTGATCGTTCAGTAGACGCCATTTAGAGTCAGAACCAGATGTGGGGGGAGGGGATAAGAACTTGACGCCTATGCTCCCCGGGGGGTTAAATATTGGTTGGGTTCCCTATCAGGTGAAGCGTCTTGAAAAGTCAGCGTGATTTCAGGAACTATCTTGCGGGTGCCGCACTTGCATTCGGTGTTGTACTCCTAACCTCGCAAATACTTCAGCTGATGTACGGTGGCCTCAGCCTCGCTGATCGGGATCCTCTCTACAGTCTAATAATGAATATATACCTCGCAGCCCATCTCGCCGGTGGATTCCTAGGGGGCTACCTAGTAGCGAGGGTTAGGGGCAGAGACTTCATCCAAACAGGCACGGTGACGGCCGTCCTCGCTTACATCTTCGAATTTGCCTACAACATCGTCGTCGAGGGCGCGTTTACTGATATTTACGCGATGTTGAGCCTACTCATTGGCGGCATAGTCGGGGCGATGTTCTTCAGGGCTCGAATGGAACGTGAGAGGATCACGAGGGTAATTAAAAACGAGGACCCCAAGCCCTTGCAAGAACCGTTGAATCCATAACCCAGGGCTATAACCTCTCGTTCTATTTGGAACGATTATATTTTATTTTAATGTGTTTATGTCGTAATGTATAAATGGGTGCTCCAATTCCATACGGATATCTCACAGGGGAACACTTATGTCGAAAAAGAAGATCGTGCTCGCCTACAGCGGCGGCCTAGACACATCGGTCATGCTCAAGTGGCTTCAGGAACAGTACAAGAGTGATGTCGTTAGCCTTACCCTCGACGTCGGGCAGGGAGACGATTTAAAGAAGATAGAGGAGAAGGCGTGGAACCTTGGAGTCGTTAACGCCTACACAATGGATGTAAAGAAGGAATTTGCTTCGGAGTATGTCTTCCCAGCAATAAAGGCGAACGCCCTCTACATGGACACTTATCCGATTAGCAGCAGCCTAAGTAGGCCTCTGATCGCCAAGAAGATGGTTGAAGTCGCCGAGATGGAGGACGCCTACGCGGTGGCCCACGGCTGCACCGGTAAGGGCAACGACCAGATCAGGTTCGACATCACGATCAAGGCGCTCAGTCCGAAGACTAAGATAATCGCGCCGGTCCGCGAGTGGAAGTTCGACCGTCACGGCGAGATAGTGTACGCTAAGGAGCACGGCATCCCCGTCCCCGTAACAGTCGACTCACCCTACAGTGTCGATCAGAACCTCTGGGGCCGAAGCATCGAGGGAGGCATCCTCGAGTACCCCGACAAGATGGTTCCCAAAGAGGTATGGGAGTGGACCAAGGAAATCAAGGACACACCCGACGAGCCCGAGTTCGTCACAATCGGCTTCGAGAAGGGCGTTCCAGTGAGCATCGACGCGATCGAGATGGATCCCGTCAGCATACTTCAGAAGCTGAATGAGAAGGGTGGCCTCCACGGCATCGGCCGAATCGAGCACATGGAGGACCGCACAGTCGGACTGAAGAGCAGGGAGACATACGAGATCCCCGCCGCTGAGATCGTCCTCACAGCCCACAAGGACCTCGAGAAAATGGTCCTCACAATCCACCAGATGTTGATGAAGAGGGAGATCGACCATAAGTGGACCGTCCTCGTCTACCAGGGACTCTGGGTAGATCCACTCAAGCAGGACCTTGAGGCCTTCATCAACAGCACGCAGGAGAAGGTGACTGGGTGGGTAA
>CAZIKD010000305.1:0-2739 GCA_964539725.1 uncultured Candidatus Bathyarchaeia archaeon
TTGTTAAATCTACCCCGTGGCGGGGCTAGCGACGCGCGCTATTCTTCCCTATGGGAGGGGGATTGTCCCCGCCACTCGTAGCCTGCCCCCATCGGGGTAGTTAAGGACGGCTCTCGCCCCCGGTGGGTGAATGATTGGCCTCTCGAGTATCAGGGTCATAGTGGGTCTCTTGTCGCCCTTCCCCTCCATATGGGCCACTCTAGCGCGGTTGAATTGTAGCCAGTGACCGAGGTGGAAGGCGGAGCCTTCGTGAAGCTGCGACTGGAAGTAGGGTATGATCTCCGCCTGTGCCTTGATGATCGTCGTCTGCATCGGCGTCGCAGACGTGAGCACGGTTCCCTTGTCCAGGTCCGATGCCTCGACTCCCTTTAGGGCGACGCCTACATGGTCGCCAACATCTCCGATCTCGAAGTCCTGGTCGTATTTCTGGATGTTGCGCACCTCAGCGACCTTGTCCCCGGGGAGAACACGGAGCTGGTCGTGCTTCCTTATCATGCCAGATTTAATGGTTGCGAGGGCTACGGTGCCTATGCCTCGAACGTTGAAGGCCGCGTCGACGCAAAGCGTGCCAGGCCCAGTCTGCAGCGCCTGTGGCCTCTCGGCGACAGCTATTAGCTTGTCTCTTAGCCTGAGGGGGTCATCCTCCATGACATCAAAGTCCTGGAGCATGGTTCCCCGGGTGAAGATCTGGAGCTGATCCTCAGTTATGTAGTTCCTAAGGACGATGGTGCCCTCTTTTACGCCGCAGGCGTTTATCATTAAGAGGCTCTCCCCGAAGTACTGGTCGAGCTTCTCCGCTACTAACACCGTGTAGTCACCGAACGCAGCGGAGTAGTATAGGCTCTGGATCTTCTCTGGGTATCTGCTCGGCTCCACCATCGTTATGACGGTCTCACCTTTCTTCAGGTCGTAGAACGTGACGTCTGTCTCTGTACTCTTCTTTCCGAGCTGCTTCGAGTATTCGGGTGAGCCTATCACAGCGGCGTTGAGACTAGGCATAGGGGCTGAGGAGACGCGAGGCGAGATATATGGGTTGAGGATGGGTTAGGTTTAAATCGCCTACACCGCGGGTATCTTCTGATAACATTGGGAAGGATCGATAAGGGTCAGAAGTGCACCGTCAAGGGCTGTGGGGAGGACGCCATGCGCTCTGTGAACGTTGCTAAGGCGAAGGCCGCGGGCTTGGATGTTGCAGGAAAGGCAACCTACGTCTGCGAAGAGCACTACAAGCAGTTTAAGAAGGGAAACAAGAAGACAGATCAGATTGAGAAGTGGCGCCACGGTATCTAACCGCTGAATTTGGGGCGCGACTGTAGGTACTTTGGCACCGGCAGCGGTCTCCAAGGCTTGTCTCCGACGACGCCCCTTATCTCAGAGGCGAGATCACCCGTGGAATACTCCACCAACTTACCGGTCTCCCTAACTCGGACTGGCAGCTTCTCTTTCCCCGTCTCCTTCTCGCCTATGACGATGGTGTAGGGTATCCACTCTTTCTCCGAGTCCCTGATCTTCTTCCCAACAGTCTCGTCGCGGTTGTCGACATCGACGCGGATCTTCGCGGATTCGATCTCTGCTACGGCCTTGTTCGCAGCTTCTAGGTAGTCCTGGCTGACCGGGATAACACGTACCTGGGTGGGGACGAGCCAGAGGGGGAGGCTGGGGCGCTTTCCGACCTTCATGTCAAAGGCTGCCTTCTCCAACAGGGCGTAGATGTCACGCTCGATGGCCCCAGATGGGCTGCAGTGTAGGATGAGGGGGTGCCTGGTGGTTCCGTCCTCCTCCATGAATTTGATGTCGTAGCGCTCCCCGTTCTCAACGTCTATCTGGTCGGTGCTCAGGGCTGATGCCTTGTCGAGGTTGTCGACGAAGTTCCTCTCCCACTTCAGGATGAAGTAGAATATACGCTCCTTCCACATCTCAACGAGAACCGGCTTACCGTGGATCTTGACTAGGTTGACGACGAAGTCCTTGTTGTTGGTCCAGAACTCCTCCGTGAGGCGGACGCCGAGCTCGTAGTCACTGTTGTGGATGCCGATCCCCTCGAGGACGTCGGCGCTCATCTTGAAGCGGACCATGAACTCCTCCTTCGCCTGGTCGAGGTCTCGGCACATGGCGTGGACATCGGGCATGGTGAAGCTGCGTAGCCTGCGGAGGCCGGTTAGCTCTCCCTTCTGCTCTCTGCGGAAGCTGTAGCGTGTGAGCTCGTAGATCTTGAATGGTAGGTTCTTGTAGCTGATTGTGGCGTCGTGTGCCATTAGGAACTGGCCGAAGCAAGCCGCGAAGCGGAGGAAGTACCTGTCGTTGTCGCTCTCGATGTTGTACTGGCGGGCGGGGAAGCGGTTGAGGTAGTTGCTGAGGGTCGGGTGCTCTAGGTTATACATGATTGGGGTCTCGACCTCCATGCCGCCGTACTGTGCGACACAACTTGTGACATAATCCTCCAGCAGCGCCTTGATCATCCTGCCCTTCGGGTAGTAGCGCATGTTTCCCGGGTCGCTCGCTGGCTCGTAGTCGACCAGCTCAAGGGCCTTCATCATCGTGACGTGGGGCGGCTCCTGGTGGACTGTCCTGTCCTTGTCGACCTCGTATCCTGCGAACTTGCGAAGGTTGTCGCGGCCCTTGAAGTTGAACTCATCTATCTTGTGGAGCACACCCTCTAGGTCCATGATGAACCACTGGGATCGTAGCTTCTCCTCCGCCTTGAGGGCGGCAGAGACTACCTCTTCCTTCTTCTTTTCA
>CAZIKD010000306.1:0-2729 GCA_964539725.1 uncultured Candidatus Bathyarchaeia archaeon
GCAACAAAGGAATCTCAAGGACATCACAGGTGGTTCAATGTTTTCATGGAATGACAGTACTAGAAAACGTGCTTGTAGGTTCAACTTTTGGTATTGGTAGAAGAATCTCGAAAGCTGAGGCACTTAAGAAGGCAGAGGAGGCTTTAGAATTCGTCCGTTTTCCTATGGAGAAGACCAAGACTTCAGTCGGGAACCTTACGATTTCAGAGCTCAAACGTATACAACTTGCAAAAGCTCTTGCAAGCAACCCCAAACTGCTGTTGTTGGACGAACTTCTAACAGGTCTTAATCCCACAGAATGTGACCGGGAGATCAGACTCATTGAGAAGATCCGAAACAGCGGAGTGACCATACTCATGGTCGAACATGTCATGAGAATCATAATGGGGCTCTGTGACAAAGTCATTGTACTTCATCATGGAGAGAAAATTGCAGAAGGGACACCTGAGACTGTTTCCAAAGATGAGTCGGTGATAAAGGTCTACCTTGGCAAGAAATACGTTCTCTACGAAGACAAGAAGAATTCATCAACTATCAGCAGAAGAGTTGACTAGGTGAAGACAGTGCTGCACGTTGAGAATCTAACCTCCAACTATGAGTGTGTTCAAGTTCTCTGGGATGTCTCGTTCGACGTGAACGAGAAAGAGATAGTGACAATAATTGGTCCAAACGGCGCAGGGAAATCTACGGTCGTGAAGACGATAACGGGACTGTGCCCTTCCTCGGGAGGAGAAATAGTCTTCAATGGTGATAGAATCGATCGTATGTCACCATACAAGATAGCTCGGAAAGGAATATCGCTGATCCCAGAGACCAGAGATATTTTTCCAAGAATGACAGTAATGGACAATCTTCTGTTGGGAACATACGTCAACAAAGACCCCGACCCTAACAGCTTTAGAGAATGGATATTTCAGCTGTTTCCAGTTCTCAAGACAAAATCAAAGAAGATAGCAAGAACGCTCAGCGGAGGAGAGCAGCAGATGCTCGCTATTGGGCGAAGTCTCATGTCAAAACCCAAGCTGCTCATCCTTGATGAGCCTTCACTTGGATTATCTCCAATCATGGTTGAGAAGATACTTGACACAATAACTGAAATCAACGAGAAAGGCATGACTATTCTTCTCGTCGAGCAGAACGTGCAAGAGGCTCTCGAAATAGCGCATCGCGCTTACGTGCTTGAAGAAGGAAGGATCACTCGTACTGGATCGGGGAACGAGTTGATGAAGGATGAGCGAATCAAAGAAGTCTATCTTGGCATGTAGGGTTGTATGCACTATGCAGGATTCCACTGAAATGCTTGAACAAAGACACTATCGGATTTGACAACCATGGTATTGGAAACAAGTCTTTCAACTGCAACCCAAATTCTTGTCTGGGGCCTCATACTTGGCTGCATCTATGTTCTCCTGGCCTCGGGTTTGAACTTGATCTTTGGAGTAATGAAACTGGTCAACTTTGCCCATGGAGAGTTCATTGTACTAGGAGGATATGTCAGCTACTGGGTTGTTACACTTCTGAACCTAAATCCGTACGTTGCAATATTCATCTCGATGATGGTGATGGGAGTATTTGGAATAGTAATCGAGAGGACATGCTTCAGAAGGGTCTTGGGAACCTCGAAACTCAATGAAATACTCCTCAGTGTGGGGCTTATCTACATACTCCAAAACTCCATGGCATTGTTGTTTACGGATTATCCTCGAGGAATTCACAGTCCGTACGAAAAGAACACCATATCATTGGGAATTCTGAATCTGAGCTTTGACTGGATAATAGCCATCGGGGTCACAGTTGGGATACTTGTCGGTTTCTATCTTCTACTTAACAAGACTGCATTGGGCAGAGCGATGAGAGCCACTAGCCAGAACAGAAAAGCGGCTATGTTGATGGGAATAAATGTTGAAAACATTGACATGCTCACTTTTGGCATAGGAATCGCTCTCGCGGCAGCCGCCGGAACACTGCTCATAATAATTACATCAATAACGCCTTATGCCGGTTCTCTGCCAGCCTTGAAAGCGTTTGCAATCATAATCCTAGGAGGACTTGGCAGTCCCGCTGGTGCAGTGATAGGCGGACTTGTGTACGGAATCGTAGAAGGGGCCGCAGTCTATCTTGTGGGGGGAACATGGAGAGATGCTGTAGGATTCATTATTCTAATTCTCGTGCTGATCGTTCGTCCGACTGGACTGTTTGGTGAGAGGGAGAAGTAGCCACGAATCTCACGACAACACCTGGGGACCGACTATTGAAGAGAGGTCTTCCCATCCTACTGATGGTCATCTTCTCGATAATGCCGGTATTCATAGAGAATCGATACATCTTGCATGTGCTCGTGCTTATCATGTTCTACGTAGCATACTCTTCCAGCTGGAACATCTTGGCATATTCAGGCCAGGTTTCGTTTGGACATGCAGCATTCCTGGGTTTGGGCGGTTATCTCACAACCCTCATTGCGTTGAGCATGAACCTCCTATGGGTTGGCATTTTGGTGGGAGGCTTCGTAGCGGCTCTTGCAGGCCTTCTGATTGGGATTGTATGCGTGAGACTTAGAGAATGGTTTCTAGCTTTGGTGACGTTCGGCTTCAGCATAATACTAGAAGCGATCACAATAGAACTCGATTGGATCACGGCAGGGACTATGGGACTGGCTGTTCCCAAACTTCTACCCTCAATCCAGGCCTACTACTACCTGATGCTCGCCTTGGCTTTGATCTGCATAGTAG
>CAZIKD010000307.1:0-2698 GCA_964539725.1 uncultured Candidatus Bathyarchaeia archaeon
CAAAATAGAGGCTGACCGCGCGTTGGAAATCCTGTCGAGTGGCGATAATGTACTCCGCCTCGCCGACAACCAGAAGAGGCCTGGCAAAGATGTTGATTGCAGTGGACAGCTGAAGCGCCGTCATAAACCTCGAGCTGTCTCGCATATGTCGGCCTGAATCGGCAGGGAAGGCTTTGCCAATCTCACCAGCATAGGGGAACCAGAAGAGGTTAGGACTCTCTTCCCCGCTCTTCACTTTCGCTTTTTGTTTCAGGTCGAGGAGTCGATCACGGATCAGCACAATAGCGTTCTGTGCCCACTCCCTCTGGGTTTTAAGATTCAGTTGACCGTTGAAGATGGGGGATGGGAGGCCTTTCTTCTCGGCGGTCAATTCAACAGCTGCCCGATACTTCTCATTTCCCATCTTCGGGGCGATGGTGGTGAAGCGGCTGGCAATCTGCTCCCAGTCCGGTCCCCGCTTTTCACTTTTCGCCCGGATCAGGATGAAGGCGGGCCACCCATGGATCCGCACTTTCCGAGTCCGCCACTGACTAGTTTGACTTGCTTTTGCAGCGATCCGGTACTCCACGTCAAACACGTCGTGGCTCATAATTGGTCGAAGACGGACTAATGTCTCAGGGTCCGGTTCATCCAGGAAAATTAGTGTCTTATTCTCCATATCGACTAAATAAATCGCGTTGCGGAGCAATTCGCTCCGTTGCTTTTGGAGGGCGCGAATCTTGTCTTTATCTCGTATCTTGGAAGGTTTCTCCTTCGCCTCCTCAAGGTCTCTGTTAATGGCTTCAAGTTGGGGATCAACCGGATTGCCTGCCTCATCGACCAACATGCCATAATCGTTCGCCAAGGCTGTGGGGCTTAATCCCCCTAGAAACCACACATCGCTTTTCGGAAAGAGCTTCGCGGGCTCAACCACCCCATAGGTTTTACCTTCACTCGTGGGGGCCTCTGGCGCTAAATTCCCAGGATTTCCGATATAAGCCGAGAAGCAGGTTTGGAGCGTGAACTCGACGATTCTTCGATCCTTCCTGACGGTGAGCTCACCCACAGCTACTAAATCACTGTACGTGTCTCTTCCTTCAAGGATCGGAACTCCACATTTACTGCAAGCCTTCGCATCTTCCTCAATATTTGCGCCGCAGCTTGGACAAGTATTCGGAGGCCTCACCGTTTCTTTGCCTCCTCGAACACGACATCTAGGAACCGATGAACCCCGACCTCGGGGCTATTCGAAAAAATCGGTGTCTGGGCTTCGATATCAACGACTTCCCTAAGGAGTCTGCAGAAGCCTTCAACGGCTTCCACCTCGCCTTTCACCCGAACTCTGACCTTCAACCGTCACACCTTCCATTTGTTTAGAGCCTTTCAGCAGTCATGGTGCCTTGCCCTCCAAGGCGCCCAGGGCTTTCTTTGTCTGCTCTGAGAAGAAGCTCAGTTCAGCCAAGCGTTTTCGGACGGCTTCTCGGATGAAGTCGCTGCGGTCGATTCCCTTGTCGGCGACCACGTGATCGACTAGTTCAATGATCTCGTTCTCCTCTCTGAACGCCACGTACTTGCCTTTTTTGCCCATTCGCTGTCACACGAATGTTAATTAGGGTAACACCTCATAGAATTGGTTTGCAGGTGAGATTTCCTGATACGCGCCTTATATATCAGGGTGAGATTTCGGAAAATTAACAGAAAGGTGGCAATCTGAATGGGTAACGTGAATACGAATAATGAACAAAGTGAAACCTACGAGACGTCCGTCGAGAATTTTCTGTGGACCCTGAAGAAATCTTTCAAAAAGAAACATGACCTTTTCACCCAGTCCCGAGCCCGCGAGGCCACGGGCAGCCATCCCAGCCAGATCAAAAAGTGGATTCCCACGCTGGTGCAGCAACGCAAACTCCGAGAGGTCTCCGCCTACTTCCTCGGCTGTTCTCTCACCGAGCCCATTGTGTTTCCTTCGGATGTGGGTCCCGTCGCGGTCTGTCCCACGTGCAACGCGGAGTTGCTGTGGCCTCCTGTAACCCGCGTTGTTGTGTGTGAAACGTGTAAGGTGAGGTATGTGGACGATGGAAACGGGCACTGGAGATACCAACCCCAGGTCGAGTTGATTGAGGATGGCGTGTGGTGCGTGGAAAGCTTCTCTCATCCGACCACATACTACACGGTGGACACGTTCGAGAAAAGTTGCACGTGTCCAGACTACAGTTTTCGAAGCACCTACTGCAAACATTTGAAGCAAGTAGATGAGACGATTGCATCGATTCAGAGCGCGTATATGGACGCGGTCGCGGTGGGACGAGCCCATGGCGTCTCGGCGGAACAGGGCTTAATGATGGCGATGGAAATAGCGAATGGGATTAAACGGCCGAGGAATCTTCTCGAACAGTCTTCACTGTATATGCGATTTCAGGGACTCGTCCGTGCGATGAAGACCCGTGAGAAGTAGGGTCCTCGTTCTCTTCAGCCAATCGCCGTACTTGCGGCTTATTACGTATTGTGTAATTCTTCAGCGATCATATTCATCCGTTCAGCATAGTTTTTAAGAACATAAGTAAAGGTCCCTGTGTCGTTTTCACCTAGGGCTTCTTTGACTCGCTCAAAAATCTCTTGTTCCCGGCGCGTCTTGAGGTAGACCTGGACCTTAACTAGCCTACCTCTCCCTGAAGTGTATCGATCCACGTGAAGTCAACCTAACCATATTGTGATGCCA
>CAZIKD010000308.1:0-2687 GCA_964539725.1 uncultured Candidatus Bathyarchaeia archaeon
CGCTAATGAGACAACTAAAGGAGAACTACACCGTCGTGCTTGTTACGCACAACCTTCAGCAGGCGGCGAGGGTAAGCGACATGACCGCTTTCATGTACATAGGTGAGGTTATAGAGTTCGGTAACACACGTGACGTGTTCGAGAACCCGCAGAAGGAGCTGACGGAGAATTATATAACAGGTAAGTTCGGGTGATGACGATGGCAAGACCACTAGATCAGGGCATAACGAGGATCAAGAGCCTCGTAATCAAGATGGGGAGGCTCACCGAGGACTCGCTCAAGCTAGCGATGGATGGGTTCACGAAGAAGGAGGATGTCTCCATCCAGGTGAGGGCGTGGTCAAACACGATCCTCATTCTCGCCGAGGAGGTCGAGGACCGCGCTACGGAGCTCATTGCCCTGCAGCAACCAATGGCGGGGGACCTACGCACTCTCAAAGCCTACATCAAGATCGCTTACGACATTGAGAGGTTCAGCAGGTACGCCCTCGACATCTCGGACATCCTCAACCGTCTCGAGGACTGGCCCCCATTCCAGGGGGACCTCAAGCTCAGCGAGATGACAGAGAAGACAATCGGGGCCGTGGACCTCTCTATCAGGCTCATCCAAGCTATGGATGAGAAGCTTGTTTTCGAACTATCACGCTTGGAGGCTGAGACTGATGAACTCTACGTGTATAATCTCTCTTCCCTAGCCGAGGCGAAGAAGGCTGACCCCAAGACGGTGATAGCCTATACCCTTACGGTCAGGTACCTTGAGAGGGTTGCCGACCACGCTAGTTACATCGCGGAGTCCCTAACCTACGCCGCTACGGGGAAGCGGATGGTTCTCCGCTAAAATATACTAATCATCTATATAGAATTTAATCGTGTGCACAAGCGCACGAAGTACCTTCTCATCTTCATTAGGCTCTGGTCTTCGGCACCGACCGCTAGTGCGCTCGCTTATGGTTTTTTTTCGTCGCCTAGGAGATCTTCTTCCTCGTGTATGAGGACGCCGATGCGTTTCTCCCACTTCTTATAGAACTCATGCTGCTTCCAACCAATCCAGAGATTATACGATAAGCCAACAATAATGGAGAGGTAAACTAGAGACTCAACGAAGTCTCCGCGCCTAAAGTGAAGAATAAGAAGACGAGGTACTAAAACGATAAGAAGTATCCCTGAAAGAACCATAGTAACCAAGCTGCCCGTCCTAAACCTGTCCCAGGCCTCGCTGATCTCGAAGAGAAACTCATGCAACGCCCTAACCGGCAGCCTACGTTCCCTCTTTTCTTCACCCATCGCTCTCATCTTCCTTCTCTCTGTTTTAAGCTGTGTGCACCAATGGTCTACAGGAGACTGCCCAAAGCGTTTTTGAGCTTATCGTAGACCTCCCGACCCTTCTCGGTGATAGATAGGCCTTCCTCTGATTCTCTGATGAAGCCCTTTTCCACGAGGTAGGAGATGTGTTTCTGGTAATCATCGTAGCTGAGTGTCGTCGCCTTCCTCCAGACGTGTGTAAGTGGCTGTGATTGAGGTTGAAAATACAGGTGCTCAAGGATCTCGAATCGAATCTGGACGGATCCCTTCCTCACACCCGGCAAATTTACTACCCCATTAGAGCTAAGCGGAGCCTATTATAATATTTCAGGATGTATGCCTCGCAATTAAAACACATCTATGCGTGCTACCATGACCCACACGAACAATAATCCCTATCGCCGAAGAAGCCGCCTACCCAGGGTTCCTATAAGAGGGATTCTCACCCTACCGCCTCCAAGATTCAATGCTGAGAACAATATGCTGAGAATTATTACTGCAACATCTGGAACGAGTGTAGCTACGACGGCCCTCTTAGCACTCAGATTGTAATTAACCATAACGGCAACTGCCACCAAGAACAGAACCAATACTTTGAATAGGTTGAAATGGTTCAGTAAAAGCCCAACAAGACCTTGTTCAGTTGCAGCTGACTGGGCAAGCGTCGAAATATTGGTTAAATCAACTATAACCTGTAGCACCTCCTGAACCACTATTGGGAGGTAAGCATATCCGCACATGGCGAAAAATCGCTTTCTTTCTCCCTTACCGCCTAAGAGGATGGAAACATAGTGTACAACCAGCGTGAATACTGACCAAGATACAATTGGAGCAACGAAGATGACGGCTATCGCAAAGAATCCAAACCCATCGCCTCCCTGGCTTGCACCAACGGAGTAGACGTAGCTATCGACCGTTGATAAGGCGGCGATTACCAATATCACCGCCAATCCCTTGTATAGATCTCTTTCGGTAATCTTTTCGAATCTTCCTCTGATTGAGGCCACTATACCTTTCTTCTTCACTTTGCCTATCTCTTCACTCATCTAAACGCCTATCCCTGAGTAATATTTCTTCATGCGCGTGGTCTAACCGCATGCTCACTGAGGTGAATATTTAATTTGGATGGATTAAAAAAGGGGTTTAGCTGCGGCGCCTCATCAGGAAGAGAATCACCATCCCTACCCCTATGAATACGGCCGCTTCTGGAATGGGAACACCGCCACTCGGCGAGGTCTTGACTGGCTGAACATATGAGGTGAGTACTGGGTCATGAATAACCTGGTAACCCCCGTAGGTTGGGTAAGAGGTGATATAGAGGTAGTCGGCCTTAGTGGTGTTCATCCAAACCTTGGCCATCTCAGCGTATTTCACAGGGAACATCT
>CAZIKD010000309.1:0-2659 GCA_964539725.1 uncultured Candidatus Bathyarchaeia archaeon
AACCATTCCGACGCTTGCCACCCAGCTCCCAACGATGCCGATGAGCAACTCGAAAACCCATCCTCCCACATATGCGCCGATGCTATAGAGGACAGATTTACCCGTTGCCTCGATCATGAAGAGTTTGGCGAATGGGAGGCGCCTAGTCCCTGCAAGCATTACGACGGGGAGATCGGGTAGTGGGGTCATGGCAACGACGAGGATCGCCCATAGGCCGTACTTCTTTATCCACCTGCCAACGAGGTCCTCCGCTCTGCTCCCATTACCTTCTATCGTCTCCGCTACCCCCAGACCAAGGAGATATGGGATGATGTCCCCGATGGCTCCGCCCAACCCGGCTGACACGCCGAGGATGATGGGATTATAGAATGGAGTAAGAACGAGGAAGAGGGGGACGAAGATGTCCCTAGCCACCATCGTGGCATGGCTAAGAAGGGAGGCGGCAAAGATACCCCAAAGCCCCATTGCCTCCAAGCGGGCCGTGTCCGTGAAGAGAAGAATGAGTAAGTAACCAGAGACAAGGGCCGTCACGGTGACTCCAGTTATCGTCAGATAAGCCCTCTTGTTCAAACCGATCCCCCCTTAGGCACCCGTATTGAAATGCTTTCCCCCGAGGAAGGTTACAAACTGGACGCGCGCGCCTAGACCCAATCGCAGCTTATTCTTCTACATAAAGAAGTCGAAGCTGATTGTGATGAAGGCGAACACACAAAGCGTAATGTTGGGAATAAAGAAGAGGCTTTGGGCGGTGAAAAAGGGTTCAGGACTAAAGCGGCTTCGCCAGCCACTCGTGAAGCCTGAGATCTCTAACCCTGTTTGAGGCTGCAGGGGTGATGACCATCGCCGTATCGGCACCAGTGTGGCTGCCTGCTACGCAAACAACGGGTTTATCGATCCCCACGGCATCACAATCTGCCGCCATCATAGCGATCTCTGCACAGACCTTCGTCCCTTGGCTGATCTGGCGCAAAGTGTTCGCGATGATCACATTCACCGGGGGCACTATGAAGGGAAGACTCGCCTCCTGTGGCTGCTCCTTCTCCGGCCTCTGCCTCCCGATGCCAACATCGACGCCTCCTGTGAGCACATCGGTGCATGTAACGACCTTGCCCACCTTCTCAAGCTTCGCCTTTACATCTGGCGTCATCATTTGCTTCCCCTTCGACGGGTACCCCGTCTGATGCCTGACGAAGATGAGTTTAAGGCCACTACCCTTGAAGACCTCAATTGCTTTTACGCCGGTCCCACCGGTCGACGTTGAGATTAGAACAGTATCAATACTCCTCTCCTTAGCCCCCTCGAGTGCGATCTTTAGAGTCTCCTCGGTGTGCTCTTCGCCACCCTTCTCGAATATGACTGTGGTTCTCTTCGTGCCCATTTTGATCACAGAATAGTGATTGAAGGATGGTCACCGGTGGTAAATAAGCGTTAGAGGTGCTCCTCTCTATCCCCGACTAGCGGGATTTGCTCGCCGCAGTTATCGCAGTGGTGCCCCGCGTCAAGATTCCACGACGTAACACTGTAACCTACACGCTTGATTACAGCCTTTCCACATTTCGGGCAGACCGTGTCCTCATACCCTTTCCCGGGGACATTCCCCACATAGATGTGTCTTACACCCTCAGCTCTCGCGATTTCCCTAGCGAGGAGAAGGGTCTCCACGGGCGTCGGAGGAAAGTGACTAAACTTATACTGAGGGTAGAATCTGCTAAGGTGGAGAGGTACGTCAGGCCCCATATTATCGTAAAGATATCGAGACATCCTCCTAATCTCGTCCTCGCCATCGTTGGTCTCTGGTATTATGAGGAAGGTCACCTCGACATGGACGCCACCACGATGCATCTTTACCGTCGCGTCGAGCACGCTAAGAAGGTCAGCTGAGCAATGCTTCCTGTAGAACTCGTCAGTAAAACCCTTCCAGTCCACGTTGGCTGCGTCGATCACGTCAACGACCCTTCCTAGTGCCTCGCTGCTGATGTACCCGTTTGTGACTAGTACGTTCTTCAAACCCTCTTTCTTAGCGAGTCTCGCCGTGTTTTCGACGTAGTCGAGGTTGATCAGAGGCTCATTGTATGTGTAGCTAATGCTCGTGCATTCTTGTCGGTGAGCCATATCTACGACATAGTCGGGTGGGACGCGCTTGAGATCCACATTGGGCTTGGCGGTGGAGAGGTGCCAGTTCTGACACCAAGGGCAGGTGAAGCTGCAGCCAACGCTGCTGATGCTAAGGCTGAGGCTCCCAGGGTAGAAGTGGGCCAGAGGCTTCTTCTCTATTGGGTCGACCGCTATGGCGCTGAGGAGCCCATAAGTAAGGTTAACTATGCGGTCGCTCTGATTCTCTTTTGTGCCGCAGAAGCCACGCTGTCCGGGCTTCAATGCGCACATTCTCGGGCAAATTATACAGCGCACGGTCCCGTCGACGAGCCTCTCCTGGTAGCGAGTTTCCATAATTGATCACTCCAGAAGGCGCTGGTTTAACGGTTCCCTTCCCAAACAAGATGAATGGAGAAGCCAGCTCACAAGTGTGAATGGATTAAAAGTGTTTCTTGACCTCTTCTTCTGTTATCTTTGTGAATGTCTTAGTCTCGATAGGGATGATGGCTGCGTTCACATTCTCGGGCTTGAGGTCATTTGTATGTGCCGCCTTGAGTGCCTCTAT
>CAZIKD010000310.1:0-2647 GCA_964539725.1 uncultured Candidatus Bathyarchaeia archaeon
TTCGGCGTCTCAACGTAGACCTCGCGCATTGCGGTGGGGGTGACCTCCCTGAAGGCGCCCATCACGTCCTCGGTTGTAACGACCATCTGGTCGAGGACTTCGTGGGGTATCCTCTTCTGCTCGAGATCAATCTTGGGTAGGTATCTGCGCAGAGCCTTCATTGCTGCCTCCCGGCTAAGGGCCTCGAGGTCAGCGCCGGTATACCCGTGGGTGATTTCCGAGACCTTCTGGAGGTTTACGTCCTCAGTTAGGGGCATGCCGCGTGTGTGGATCTGTATGATCTCTAGGCGCCCCTCCCTGCTGGGGGTGGCAATCTCTATCTCCCTGTCGAACCTGCCAGGGCGGCGCAGCGCCTCATCAATGGCGTCGGGCCTATTCGTAGCGCCTATGACAATAATGTGTCCCCTGCTTTTCAGCCCGTCCATACTGGCCAGTAGCTGGGCGACTACCCGCCTCTCGACCTCGCCGGTGACCTCACTCCTCTTGGGAGCGATAGCGTCTAACTCATCTATGAATAGGATGCTGGGCGCGTTCTTCTCAGCGTCCTCGAACATCTTCCTGAGTCTACCCTCGGACTCACCATAGAACTTGCTCATTATCTCAGGACCATTTATTGCGTAGAAGTTGGCGTCCGACTCGTTAGCCACGGCCCTAGCCAGAAGAGTTTTACCGCAGCCCGGCGGTCCATGGATGAGCACACCCTTCGGAGGGTCAATGCCGAGGCGCTGGAAAATCTCTGGGTGCCGGAGCGGGAGCTCGACCATCTCCCTTATGCGTCTGATTTCTTCGTTGAGCCCACCGATGTCCTCGTAGGTCGTCCTGCTCGGCATCTCCATCTCAGGGACAGGTTCACTTAGGATCTGGATCTCTGATGTTGGCGAGATCTTCACTATCCCTGCTGGGCGTGTGTTTACGACCATAAAGGGAACGGAATGGCCAAGCATCATTATTAGAAGGGTATCGCCCCTCGTGGCTGGCCTGTCTATGAGCCTGTCTTTAACGAATCGTATGAAGTCGTTGTCAACGCTTATTCTGATGTCGACCGGGGCGAGCTTGATGGATATCGCATACTCAGCCTCTGCTTTCTTGACTTGGACGAACTCGTTTATGCTTACGTTACAGTTCTTACGGATGAAGCCGTCTATGCGAAGGAGGCCGAGTCCCTGGTCCTCGGGATATGCAGGCCACGCCTTCGCAGCAGTGGGCTTTTTACCTAAGACCTCTACGACGTCGCCGACGGTGACGCCAAGGGTCTTCATGGTCTCCGAGTCCATGCGAGCTATGCTACGCCCGACGTCTCTCTGTTGCTTCGCTTCGGCAACTTTCAACTGGATGCTGCTCAAAATGTCCACCTAGGGCTGATCTCAGCTTCTCCAGTGGGTTCTGTTCATATAAATATTCAGTTGTTGATCGATACCTAAAAGGCGCTCGCAGCTAGATTACACCTGTTTCCACTGCTAAGGCCTCCGCTGAAGCCCGATTCATTGGGACCTTTGATAATATCGTGTATCTGTCTGGCCTCACCCCCTGGGCCATAACAAGAGCTTCGATGATCTTCTCCTTCTTTATACCGAGGCTCGAGGCAGTTGTTGGTGCACCTAAAGTCTGTAGGCTGCCTCTAATCTTTTCCCAGTCGAAGCCGTGTAGCTTAGCCATCATTATGCAGCCTACACCACATTGCTCACCATGGAGGGCAGGTTTGTCAACGATGAGGTCGAGAGCGTGACTAAATAGGTGAGCCGAACCACTGCAGGGACGGCTGCTCCCTGCTATGCTCATTGAGGTGCTGCAGCTGATTAACGCCTCAAGGAGGTCACGGACTGTCTCTGACGTGTTCTTCTTAATCCTCTCAGAGCTTTCCATGATGAGCTGACTGCTCATTAGGGCGAGACTAGCAGCGTATGCACCATAGTAATCACCGTTCTCGGCGTGAGCTAGCTTCCAATCCTCGACCTCGGTCACCTTACTTATAACATCGCCACACCCAGATGCGGTGAACCTGTAGGGGGAGGCGGCTATGATACCGCTGTCCATGACTACCGCGATAGGTGATAGGGCTTTCACAGTGTAGGGGCGCTCCATCCCTTTAACTGACGCGAGGTTGCTTGCTATTCCATCGTGACTGGCCACCGTTGGGATGCTGATAAATGCCTTTCCCGTCTTGGCCGCGGCGAGCTTCGCGACATCTATGCTCCTACCTCCACCCACGCCGATGAGGACTTCGGCCATAGACCTACCTGCGTCCTCCATTACTCGCCCCACGGTCTCGAGCTGAGCGTCCTCCACGATCGAGCGATCAGAAGCGACGCCGTCGTTGGCTAATATCCACTGTACCTTCTCTCCAGCAACTTTGAAGGTATTTTTCCCAGTGACAATGAGTGCCCTATGATACCCCAGCTCGTGGCAGATGCCGTTTATCGCCGACAAGACACCCTTGCCAACGAGCACTATCCGGGGTAGATCTATCCTATGGACGGGAATCGCTTTCGACGAATCGGTCGAGGCCATCTCAAACCCCGGTAGCTAAAATCTACGGGGGCTCTGTGAGCTATAACCCCTGTGGTTTACTATTTTTCAATAAACGGAAAAGGTTTTTAAAGTACACCCAGAATCTTCTTTTGGTCTTCCTTCTAAGGATACCCTCTCT
>CAZIKD010000311.1:0-2643 GCA_964539725.1 uncultured Candidatus Bathyarchaeia archaeon
CGAAGACTGCTCCCAAACTGCTAACCGCCAGGATTAGTACCAGGTTATGTAGCCAGACAAGCGGTATCAAAAACCAAAATGTTCCAAATGCGACAGCGATCGCGACAGCTAATGGAAGTGGAACGTAGAAAACAGTGGCGATGAATGCACCCCAACTAAACAGGAGGGCAAACAAGAGTCTCAAGAGTACTTTTAAAGCTGAAACAGGAATCTTATAGAGTACAAGTCCGAGCACACCCGCTGCCGCAAAAATGTAGATCAAGATTGGTCCTAGCGCTGAATGGGCCGGGACGTCGATAACATCCCCATTAGGTAATGTCACTTCCCCCGGCCACCAGGCTATGGGCGCCGGTGGCTGGGTCGGTATTTCTATATCGTTTTCATCCAGGAACGGGTCTATACGAGGAGCAACAAGAAGAATGAGCATTTGAGCAATGACAAAAAGGAGAAGGCCCAGATAGACCGTGTTCAGTTTTGCCGGTCTCTTTGTGCTCATTTACGGGGCATTTTATATTAAAGTATACCCTGTGTCGAAGTATGACTGTGACCAGCAATCCAAGCAAAGTGAATGATGCTAGCGAATCTGTATCGACTGATTTGAAATTAGGGTTATGCCGACTTTAATAATGCTGTGTATGCTTCTTCTTCGACATCGGCTATCTGATTGAGGAGTACTGAGCAGCCGCCACTGTCATATTGCACCGCCCGCTCGCATAACTTCACAATAAGTCCTCCAGATTCTCTGAATAGCATAGACGCATCTCTCCATTCTTCCCTCTGATACCTCTGTCCAAGGCTCTCGAACACTCGCGCCTGCTCAAATCGTAATCCATCGTTGCCAGATAGGTCTTCGGCAACAAGCGGCGGCGTCAATCCAGCGTATGCGACCATGTGCTTGAAGCAATCCGTATTTGCCCAGGAGACAATCTCCTCTGCCAATTTTCTCATGGCCGGAATGCCGAACATACTCACAGGCGGTTTGAGCATTCGCCTGGCTTTACAGGCAAAACCTTTGTCGGCAACTTCCAGTTCTGTCGGCATCTTCTTGGGTAATCGGAAAACTCTACAGGTATTCTTCTTGCTCATGCCCGGCACATTGACATCCAGAGCTCTCTCGAATTCTGTGTAATGAATCTCCTGCACGCCATGTACACTGCAGTCGTGAACATAGACTACCTGCCGTTCGTCGTCATAGCCAACCATAAGAACATAGTGGATGGGGACATGCTCGCTTCTGTAGAGCTCGGGGTAGTAATGCAGGTAATACATGTCCATCGCACCAACCATCACCGGCTCATCGTTATCCAGATACCCTTTCATTCTCGGAAATTCGTTCCTGAATGATTTGCCCTCGCTTACGGCCTGAGTGAATCCGATTATCTCACCCAGGTCTCTAAGCAAGTACTTGGGATTATTGCCCCAGTAAACCATGCAAGGAGGTTTAGCCATCTTGAATTTCAGATAAGCGAACGAAGCCATGCCACCAACGATGGGCAACAGGAAGTAATCGTACCTGGCTCCCTGCCACGTTAAGACGTCGAACAAACCATTGACATAGCATGTGGATTCGTGGACCTCGTGGGGCAGTTCAATCAACTTCGCCATTTTCTCTATCGCTTGTAGAGGTATAACACCATCTTGATATGGATTGAAAGTTCCCAGGCAGTCCTGATTCTGTACACTGAGAACAATCTCATGCCAGCTTCATCAGGTACTGCTCGTAATCCACAACCTGGTATTTCTTACCCCGGGCAAGGACCTTGAAATTCTCTCTTTCCAGTAGCTCCTTATGTGCTTCTTGTCCACCGGGGTACTTCTCATTCAGAAAACCGCCTGCCTTGAGCGTCCGCCAGTACGGTATGACTGGCGGATTACCTTCCTTGCTTACTTCCTCTACCGCGTTGGCCGCCGTCATTATGAAAATCCCGGTAGTTAAAGAACAGCAAGCCTTTACACGGTGGTTCTTAGCTATTTGCCTGCATACCTCGAAGATAGTGATGAGCCTTCCTTTTGGTACCTGTTTCATTATCGCCACTATTTCAGACGGATTCACCAGTACCATCTCATCACCGACTTCGGCACCCATCTTATGCACTGCATTGTAACAGGGAAACCCTTTCTCCAGCCTGAGCACCTTAGGGAAAGATGGTTTGTCCTTCAATTTTTCCTGCCAGGTTTTCTTCATTATTCCTCCCAGCGGTACTTGTGTTTCTTCTGGCGTAGTTCATCGAGCTGGCATTTATAGCATAGCCCATTATGGCAACATATCACCCCACTACATCCAGGGCATTGCCACTTTGCCATCTCTTTTTCCAGGAACCTGTCCATACCATACTTCTTTATGTACTCGAGGTTCTCTATCATACTCATATGATAGAAAGTGCGATAGCGCTTGTCGAGAGTCTTCAGGCTTCGGCAGGGGAAATCCCTGCAGTCATAGCAAAATCGCACAAGTCCTTTCCTCAGCAGTTCGCACTGCCTTTTGTAGTGACAATCCTTGTGGCCTGGCAGGCAACCGGCGCAGTACGTCTTCCCAAACCCCTTCTTCTTTAAGTCGTTCTTCATCGCCAAATAGCTAGCGCACAAGCCGCAGTTCATTCCGCAGGGAGCGATTAGTTCTTCATTCATGGCTTCCACAACAGT
>CAZIKD010000312.1:0-2639 GCA_964539725.1 uncultured Candidatus Bathyarchaeia archaeon
CTCTGCCCCGGGATCATAGCGGTGCTCGTCTTCCCGCAGGCGCTCGGGTAGGCTCCGGCGAAGTAGGTCACCCTATTCTTACTTGGCGGGTGGATGCCCATCAGGAGCATATGCTCCGATAGCCAGTCCTCGTGGTTTGCCTTGTAGATGGCCAGACGGAGCGCCAGTTTCTTCAACCCGACACTGTTCCCCGCGTACTGGTTGTTGACTGAGTAAACTTTACCGTCGGTTACGTCGATGTATATCCTGCGGCTACCGTAGTTCTTGGTGACATTCCTCTCGTCGAGCTCCCCGGCGGAGTGGAGGAAGGTGAAGAACTCCTTATCCCCCCTGAGGTGCTTAAACTGCTCATAGCCCTGCCTGTAGAGGAGGTCCTCGCTGTGGGTGACGTAGGATGAATCGGTGACCTGCATTGCGCAGAGGCTGAACCTGCTGCTCGTCGGGCCGAGACTGTAGAACTTGACGAGCATCTCCTTGCCCTTCATGCACCCCTCCATGAGGCCGAGGATCTCCTTCAGCCCCTCGTCACGGTTTATGGTGTTTATGTTCTTGCTCAGCCTCATCCCGGGCGGGGTGAGGACCTTCGTGCTCCCCGTATCCCGCGCGAGGTCATAGTAGCCATCGAAGTGGATCGTGTGGCCCTTCATCTTCAGAGGTGTCTCCTCCCCCTCCTTCAGGGCGAGTTCCCTTACATGGGCGATATCCTCAGGTGATTCACCGAAGACGGTGATCCTCGCAGGTTTGCAGAGCTTGACGAATCCGTCTAGCTGATCAATTACATACTGGTTACCGAGGCCCTCAAGATTATCTTGACTCGGTTTGTCCAGGAGTTTACCAAGGGAGCCCGGGATCATTAACCATCAAGAGAGGTTACGCGCTCCACCCATAAGTGTAACGGTTGCGACAATTCAACGGGGGAAACGACGCTGATGCGTCGTCGGGAAAACTCGACCACAATGTCTTTCAATTCCCTTTGCTTTTAATAGCTATTATTCATAGGGGGCTCTGAATCTGGAACTACCCGACCTCGACCTCAGAGCGAACGCGCGTCATTACTTCGATAACGTGAGAATGCGGGACTGGGGGGGCTACGTCGGGATGGCCATCCTCGGTTACCTCCAAGGCATAGGAACCACCCATGAGAAATCGATAGGACACGTCAATTTCACCGTTTACCTCCTGACCGTCGCCCTCTACCTCGGGTTCTCCTTCTCGGTGAACAACTGCTTTGACTACGAGGGAGATAAGCTCGGTGCAAAGATAGCCTTAAACCCGATCGCCTCAGGCAAGCTCAGCCTAAGCGGAGGCATCGCGTTCTCCATCCTCTTAGCCTTGGCAGGTCTAACCCTCACCGGCGCCTGGTTCGGTGTAGGATCACTTACGGTCTACTCGATAATGCTGCTCTTAAGCGGCTCCTACTCCGCTCCCCCCTTCAGGTTAAAATCGATCCCGGTTCTCGACATGGCTTCCCACGGTCTCTTTTTCGGCTCACTTATAGTCCTATACGGCGTGATAGTTACTGGGGGGTTCAACCCGTTCACCCTGCCCCTCCTCCTCAGCGTTTACAACCTCTCCCTCATACTCGAACTCCGCAACCAGATAGACGACATCGAGGAAGATTCAGCATCGCACGTAGATACTACGACGGTCCGAATCGGTTACGAGAGAGCCAACACCCTATTCTATGGTTTGCTTACCATCCATATGGTGATACTCGTCTACATCGTAAACCTCTTGGGAAACTTGGCCTTAACATCGTTCGCGGTCGCTTTATTCATCGGTATGGCGATCCACTTCTACATGATGCCTAATCGGGATCGATTCCTGCTCTTAATAGAGAGAGTAACCCCCCTCGTATACATCTTATTCCTAATTAGCCTCGCATTATAGCCCAGCAGATAACCTTCGAATGAAGGAGCGATGATCATTCGCTCACCTTATCCATTTATATCTTCTTGCCAACACATGGGAAGTCGAAAAACCCCATTGTCGCCACTTTGATTGCGACAGCGATGACGATTACATTGGGGTCCAGATAAATCTCTATCGCGCTATGGAACTTATCCGATAGGCTATATAGCATTTGGGGGCGGCACTAGCAACAGTTAAGGCTGAATAAGCACCTAGTTCATCGATCATTATGAGTGAGAACGGTGTTCTATCTAGGTTCTGGCTCTGGGAGTTGACGCGCCCCGCATTCGAGGACTGGCTCGCCAACGACCCCGCGCCAGTCGTCGTCATCGGCATCGGCGCGATCGAGCAGCACGCCGTCCACCTCCCACTGGGATGTGACAGTATAGGCGTCGCCAAGTTCATACACGACGTCGCAGAGAAGACCAACAGCGTCTGCCTCCACCCCACTTGGGCGGGCTACTCGCCACACCACATGGAGTTCGCGGGAACCGTCACTTACAGCCACGAGACTCTCCTCAACATCCTCCTCGACACCATTAAGAGCCTCGCCTACCACGGTGTGAAGCGCTTCGTCCTCATCAACTACCACGGTGGTAACGAAAACATAATGAACCTCGCCGCTCAGATCGCGAAGAGAGAGTACCGCGTCTTGGTCGCCACCCCTCACGGGCCAACCAACACCGAGCTCTCCAAGAAGATCAAGGACAGGATGCAGAGGTATCTCG
>CAZIKD010000313.1:0-2636 GCA_964539725.1 uncultured Candidatus Bathyarchaeia archaeon
TGTCTAATAGACTCAACTTGTCCGCGCGTCTCTCAAGTTCAGATATGCGGAGGCTGCGCGCGCGATTTTATTCAAATGACTTATTTCATATGATTCAATGTTAGGCTAGAAAGCAACCGATCAAAGTATGAATCAAATACGTTAATGTCCTCTTCACTGAAAGGACTGAACAGTCCCAACAAAAAACGCTCATGCTCCAGTGCCGTCGACTCCCAATACAAACGATTCTTTTCAGTCACCTTCAACCTCACGACCCGCCTGTCCTCCGGGTCTTCCTCCATCACAACGAAACCCTTCCTCTCCAAGAGAATAGCAATCTGCTTTGCATTCTGATGGCTTGTGTTAAGCACATTGGCTACCTCCTTAAGCGATGGAGGTCGATCAAAGAGTTTATCGATAGCTACAAGGAATAAGAACTGCTTCGTCGTCAAATGGTCCTTCGCTAGCTCTTGGTCAACGATCTTCTCGAGTTTTAGGCTGAGGAGAAATATCTTGCCGAATAGATCAAATATTTTTTCACTTTTCTTTTCATCGGTCAAACCAATCACCAACCATTACCTAACTTAAGTTCATTTTCGCAGAAACATTCGAAGTACTCCGCATGCCTCTGTAGAAGAGCGCCGCCAAGACCGCGGAACATATAGTCATTGCAGAGAATAGGCCCACCTGAATTATAGAAATTTCAACACCATTCAACCACATGAACAAGGCCATAGAAAGGATCGCTGTCCCGAGGGTACTACCCTTGACCAGCACCAACGAAGCCAGAACGTATCCCCATCCTCTACCTTTAAGGAGCAAGTACCCGGTGAGGAAGCACAATGGCGCGACTACCCCTAGGTCCAACGCCTGTATCACGAGTGTTGTGTATGACTCAAGCATAGATGGCCGAACTCCAGCGATCAACGCCCCGAGGATCAAGCTCAGCCACATCAAAGACAGCAGAGCACCAACCAAGATGACGAATACAGCGACGACCTTGACTGGTGCCTTGGGGGAGATGCTGGCCTTAACGTCCTCAGGATCGATTGTCACCAGGTTGCCCACGAACGTGAAGGCTGAGATTGAGAATAGAGCGACATAGACTAGGAAGAGTTGGTTGTAAGCGGATAGAAAAGACATGGAGGCATATGTGTAGAGGAAGAAAAATATGGAGCCAATCCAGATCAAGTACCCTCTAAGATTGCCCTTAATCGTGTAGAAGGCTGAGATGATTAGGAGAGGCACACATATTGTGAGCGTCACCAGGTCCGATCCTATCTCCTGCGAGGACCCTGACTTTGTGTCGTTGATATATAGATCTTTCCAAAAGAGACCTGATCCCGACGCAAAGATGGCTAAAACTACAATCATAGTGGTTAGAGCCAATATCAGTTTTTTACTCATCATAGTCACATCACTCCCGTTTTATCAACTCAAGAGTCCATCTTTGGATCTCTTCCCAGTCCCTGAAGTCATAGGGCTTACTGAAGTCGACGCCCTGATCACTCATCTCCTTAGTCCTCGCCTTCGCGAGAAGCTTGGTCGCGAAGCCATACTTGCTCATGTCTATGACCCCTCCGAAGAGGCCTAAGCCTACAGGCTTAATAGACGGGTGACTTGAGGCGACCTTGCAGAGGTAATTTTCCCTAGCATCCTTATGATCTCCTACACCGAACGCATCCAGACATGAGACGAAGAGTCCAACCCTCTTCTTTGATAGCTCAGATTCGTGTCGTTTCAGGAAGTCGAGGGCCTCCGGCATCCATTTCCCGAATTGAATGCAGCTGCCGACAATCACAATGGGGTATTCAGATAAGTTAGCCCCCGGTTCCTTTCTAACATCGATTACATCCACGTTTTGGCCGGCTCCCTCTATAGCCTCCTTCATGTAATCAGCTATCTTGGCCGTTGATCCGTACTTCGTTCCGTAAGCTATCAGCACCTTCACCGTGGTTTCACCCCGAAATAGATGGCGGCTACACTTAGAGCCGGAACGATGAACCCTATCGCGGCGGAGGACTGAATAGATAACCCCCATATGTCAAAGATGATCGTCGCACCTGTTGCGAGGGCAGTACACCATAGGCCCCATCTTTTTCTAAGAAGCAGCCCCGCTGACGCTATCAGCCCCACTGAACCAAGTAGAAGGAAGATCGTCATCATGAGCTGTAGCGTTCCCTGCGACACATGGCTCGTTAGGAACTCACCAATCCCCCCGACCATATATATGTAGTAGAAGTATAGCCGGCCAATCGACTGTAGGCCCCAAAGGGCGGCGGTGCCAATGATAGCTATCCGCTTTAATCTATTTTCGGTTTTCTCCATTTCTCTCACTCTCAAATAGGTAATACATTACCTTCAATTATTAGGTAATATATTACCTATTAATAGGTGTTTCGGATGTCCCTCCCTCTAATCACTAACCCAAATGCACGCGCAGGCTCAGAATGGGGCTTCTAGCACTAAAAAAACTAGACTCAAAGGGATGGTCGCAGGCTCAACCTACAAGATCAGGAATACTCCATACCACTATGGCAATATCAGGGTGTTCCCTTCGTATCTTCAGGCTGGTCCGAGTTTCTTCATTGAGAAGAGCAAGAGGAAGATGATCGCAGAAGATATTATTGAAGCCTTGAAGATACTCGGGATCTAAA
>CAZIKD010000314.1:0-2620 GCA_964539725.1 uncultured Candidatus Bathyarchaeia archaeon
ATTTTTTGCGTAGCAGCCCATGATCATTCTGGCAAGGTAGGATTTCCCGGAGCCAGTTTTTCCAAATATTCCTAGGTGATAAGCTTCTCCGAGCCCCTTGTCTCTTCCGAAGTGTCTGAACACCATCGGTAGTAGGATCTTGGTGTTGTACATTCTTCCGAGATAGGATACATCCGTGGATAGTCCGCTAATGATTTCGTTTACCATATTTTGATTGAGCTGATACACCGAGGAGCCGGTTGGTGGGACTGAGCCCATTACTGAGGGAGTTAGATGATCATTTATTTTGGAGAAGCATGCCTCAACTGTAAGTTCTACGATTCTGACATCGTGTTGTTCGGTTAATGGACTAGCCGATCCTTTCACGCTCACTATCTTCCTGATGGAGTGTCTCTCGAGGTAGGGATTCCTTAGACTAATCGATTTAATTTGGCCGAGGGGATATGTGTATTCTCCATTCTGTTTTGTTTCCATTATACAGAAGTTGCCTACAATTGAGTCGTTGTAGAATTCACTTGAGACGTCAATTGTTAGGTTTGTGTTGCTCGATGGAGAGCCCACAACCCCTAATCGTTTGCTGTTCTGAATTTCGTTATTTAAATTATTAGCCATATCCTTCCTCGCTCCTATAGGGATGCATGTAAAGGAATACGTCCTCGAAATCGATGCCTGGTAACATGCTGATTTCTGTTATAGCAGCTTCCCTGAGTTCGCTGAAGGATCCATATATCTGCTTCACGAAGAGGTCTGCAATGTAATTTGGATAGGGTTCAATTATCCCCGGGACGATTGACTGCTCCTGGATTGCGTCTAGGAGAGTCGATAATCTTGATGAGTTAAGCGCAACGTTTCTACCGATTTCTGCAGTGAGTGCAGGTTGCAGTGGTGAAGGCTTCATGAGAACAACGTAGCTTTCCCTAAGTACATCCTGGATCTTTGCTTTATAGCTGCGTAGTTCATTGGGCAGGATTTCTATTGGTGGATCTCTGAAGTTACTATATGGTAACATTAGGGGTCCTATTACATCCCCTGTTTTGAGAACCAGTGAGAGGAGACCCTTGTCGTTACTATTCGTGAGCTCCGTCTCGAAGCCGAACTTTGACAGGTAGTTGATGACACTTTTGCCGGAGCTGTACTTCGGCATCCCGACATAGATCTTGTCCCGTGAAGGTGATGCAGCTATCTCAAGGAAGTCGTCTAACATTCCCTTGAGTCGACTGTGGAATAAATCTACTAGTTCCTTGGGTGCGGTCTCGTTTTGATCAGCTCTTCGCGCTGCATACAAGCCTTTTGATATGCCTATCAGGTAACTCGTGAAGGATCCGTCTAGGAAAACGACCTTGTGGGGAGCCTTCGTGGCCAGCTCTAGCTCGTATGAGAACATTATCGCTGTACATATGCTGCTTGTTTCGTTGTAGTGGGGAACTGACATTACCGTGATACTGTGGCGAGGTTTACTCCAGGGTCCTGTCTCTTTAGGTGGGATTAGGCCTTCCACTGCGACTGCAGCGATTGCTACCGTGTCTATTGATAATTGTTTTATGACGTTTATTGTACCATCGATGCCGACCGTTGTTGAGTGGTTTTGAGATTCTATGACTTCGCTTAGATTCCTGAGTAACCCGATCTCCCCTAATTTTTCTCGCATTCTGAATTTGAGGCCAGCTATCTCCTTCACTTGGCTTCGAACTTGATAGATGATCTCACTATTTTTTGTTAGCAATTCCTCGAGCAGGGCCTCAGGAAGCATATCTAATGGGGCCTCGTTTGAATAGTCCAGAGTTAGCTCACCTAGGCAGATTTTGCATTTTTATTTAATACTAAATAATTATAGGGAAAAAGGATTATGGACTAGTAATAACACCATATTTCTAAAATAGTATCTATAATTCAGAATAAACCGATAAATCATCGCGCGCGCGAACTGGTGTTTAGTCATCAGCTTACGGATGCGCGCGCTTCACCAGCACCCCCAATCCATTGAACCAGTTCCAGACTCTGATACGCTTAACATAGTTCTAAGTTTACAGATGAGTCGTATCTTCGTCTGAAGTCGTTAAAATCGGTCCACCGTAAATCACCTACCTCCTGACCAATTCTAGGTATTTCATCGGTAGACATGTCTTTGTAGAGTCCCATGAAGAGCGTCGCTTGCCTCGCCTTGTCTGCGTTTCTAGTTGATATCATGTAGTTGAAGGCTGCGAGAAGAACGCCCAATGCCCCTGCCACATACGATACGGACTGTAACACAACTAGGTCAACCATTCATGTTCACAGTTTAGAATCAAGTGGAGCCGAGGATAAGACTATTGAGACGGAGGATGCCGGCTTACGTATACCGATGAGGATTCTTCATTAACTCGAGGATAAAGTCGTCAAACATCTTCTTAAGAGAGTGCGCGCGAAGCTGAGGTTACTCAGTGAGATTCGCACCTGCGATTATTGGTTGAGTGTCAGGAAGTAATATTCTCGCACCTGCGACAAGAGTTACGAGTTGTGCCAACCATTTGCCAGCCAGTTTTCGCACCTGCGAAAACCGTGCAGGTGTAGTGGCACCATTACACGTCGATGATGCTTGTTAGAATGAGGACAAGTTCCGCAGGTGCGTATTTCATGACTC
>CAZIKD010000315.1:0-2553 GCA_964539725.1 uncultured Candidatus Bathyarchaeia archaeon
CCCTCTTATCGAGTCTCACGAGGCTCAGGATCTCCATTGCTTTGCTCTTTGCAGTTTCAGCGTCCACGCTTCTCGAAATTGGGCCAAAACAAACGTTATCGATCACCTTGAGGTGTGGGAAGAGAGCATAAGTCTGAGGAACATAAACTGCGTTCCTATCCTCCGCCGCGACATCGTTCACCTTTTTCCCGTCGAAAATAATCTCGCCTTGGTTGGGGTTTATTATCCCGGAGATGGTCCGCAGAAGAGTCGTCTTTCCGCTACCTGTTGATCCCAGTATGCAGAGATACTCTCCATCCCTGACATCAAAGGTGACATCATCCAAGGCATGTGTGCTTCCAAATTGCTTAGAAATATTTCGTAGATTGATTGCTGGCATCTTACTTCCTCCTATAAACTACGAGTCGGAGCACTAACAACGCTACAAAGGAAGTCAATACTAGGAAGCTAATCCCTAGTGAGATGTCTGAAGTAGTTGCCGGGACAGTCTTCTTTATCCAGGATACTAGTAGCACAGGCGCTGTCTTCAGCGTCTGCGAGACAGCGGTAGTCGCACCAGTTTCATCTACACTTCTCGTGAACATGAGTATGGCGCCGGAGAAGATCGAATACTTGGTGAGAGGAACTATGATACGCCTGAATACTCCTAGTGGTTTGCTGCCCAGTGTGCGGGCGGTTTCCTCCATCTCTTCTGGCACGCTTTGTATCGCCGCAGCCATCGCCTGCACGAAGTAGGTGTAGGTAATCGTTGTGTGGGCGAATACTAGGATCCAGAACTCGGGGAGGAAGCTTATCGTACGCCAGAAGAAGCTGAGGGAAACGCCGAGGGCAACGCTTGGAACGACTATTGGGACATTCACTGCCGCCTCCATGATTATCGAGCCCAGACGCCCGAGGCGCTTCCTAGCTATCAATATGGCGATTGGCAACCCTGCTGCGATGTTGATGAGCGTCGCCACAATTGCGATTACATATGATAGAGTCATGGCGCTCCAGAAGCTACCCCATATACCCTCCCCGCTGAGCGCTCTGCTAAGCGTCCCATCCGAGATAGCACCCATTACTGGAAACGTGATAAAGATGGATGGTATCAAAATGAAAAAAGCGAAGATTCCGATGGTAAGTAGGTTTCTAGCATTTACCGCTTGGCCTGAACTGAGGCGCGTCTCAAAGCTTGGATAGACCTTCCCAATGGGAACCCTGAACTTATCACCAAGAAGCCTAATGCCACCAAAGACCGCTATTGAAGTTACAATTAGTATGAAGCTGACAAGAACCATCGGTCCCTCAAGCCCAGCATTTTTCGCGTTACTGATGAAGACGGGACCATTTTCGAAGGAACCAGCAACAATTATCGTTGCACCAGTCTCTGATAGGGACCGGGCGAATGCCAGTAAAAACGCAGCGATCAAACCCGGCTTAAGAATTGGTAAGGTAACGGTCCGGGCAACGGTGAAGCCCCTCGCTCCAAGGCTCTTCGCAGCGGTCTCGTAAACATTCTTGTAGGTGAGTAATTCTCCAACCATCACTCTCACGATTACCGGAAAGCTGAAGGCGAAGTGCAGGAGAAGGATCAACGCGAGGCCAGGTGTTACACTGATCCCGAGTACTCGAACGGGGCTGAGATCACCACTCCAAAAAATGAGTGTGGAGAAACCGAGAGCTACAGTGGGGATTACAAAGGGTATGTCAACGAGAGCGTCTAGAGCGTTGACCCACCTCGAGTTCCCCCTGGCGATCATCCACGCCATAGGTAGTCCTGCGAGGAGGTCTAGGACTGCAATTACGAATGCAATTATGAAAGACCATACGATTGCCGATTGTGCTCGTGCGAGTAAAGCCTGGTCGTTAACAACTTGGCCAATTAAGTTAAGTTTGAACGAGATGCCGAGGATTGGCGGTAGAAGAATCAGGCCCACTAGGAAGAATACAGCCGAGGCGTAGAGAATCTTTCGAGTCAACGGTTTTCCAGATAGAGAGTTTAGATAATCCCAAACACTGCTAACTCTTTTCCCCATCGCCCCAACCCACCAAGATGATGTATGAAAAGCCCATATGTTCGGGTAATATAGTTAACCTCTATAAATACAATAAAATCAATAGCCTATATAGTAAAGACTGAAGAATATATCAGAGTCAATATTATGTATGCACATATTAGATTCTAAGAATAGGCTACTTGATTATCTCCGGGTCCCTAGGACCATCCCAGTGGAATAACACGATACATTCCTCGATTACAACTGTCCCACCGTGGGTCTCACCCTTGGGGACGTATCCCATCACCCCGGCGGCGTTTTCTACGGGTCCTTCTCCTTCTTTGAGTTTACCGCTCAGGAAAAAGTCCCATTGATTCGCGTGAGGGTGCTTATGCTTCATGTCGATTGGCCCCGGAGGCCACTTCATTAGGACGACCAGGGCCCCAGTTTTGGGGTCGGTCCAGAGTACTTTTTCTTTAACGTCGCTCAGGTAATAACCGGTTGGCGGTTTCTTCCATTCAAGGTCTGCTGCTGACTTCAGGTACATATTATACCGACCAGTTGGTATGTTGAT
>CAZIKD010000316.1:0-2550 GCA_964539725.1 uncultured Candidatus Bathyarchaeia archaeon
CGATTCCACAGAGGCATAAAGGCGCTACCCGCAGACCTATACGAGTGTAACGTTAGAAACTTGACTTGACAGTTTTATACCCTTCTTAAAGGAGATTTCCCAATCCTTCCTACAGCGATTCATCCGGTCTATAGCTATGCTGATGACTACGAAGTCGGCACCGTCGAGGACATCGCCCTCTCAATTTTTTTCTCTATCTCTAAACCGGCTCCCGCCTCCTCATCCATACTTCTCACGATCCCCGCCATGGATCGGAGACGCTTTTTATCATAGTCGTGAAGGACGAAATTTATTCCCTAAGACCACGTAGGTTGACCGCATCGAGTACTGAGTTGTACCCGAATACAGCGTTACCAGATCTTCCAGAACGACCCAGTGACCCATAGTCTGAGGCTTGTTACTTTGGAGATATAACTACCACGAGAGCCCCTTGAAGAGCATGTAGGACCCCGCCAGTATTAGGACAGCTGCATTGATTTTCTTCATATAAGGAAGTACTTGGAGTAGTCTCTCGTAGATTAGTCCCTTAGTGAGTGTGAGTGTGATTGTCAGAGGGATGATAAGCGTCGCTGCTCCAGCGCAGTAAGCTATGAATAATATGAGTATCTCTTTTATGCCTCCAGCGGCTGCTCCCTGTAACACTACCAGGAGAAACACGGGTAGGCTGCATCCGAGTGATGCAAAACCATATGCTACTCCATAGGCGAGGAATGATAGCCTGTTCCCGTTGAAGGAGAAATTTATGTTTGGGACACTATTAAAAACACTCGTCCAACCAGTTGCTATCCCCAGTGTGATGAGTATCAAACCAACCACAGGCTCCGCTACCCAAACCCATTTAACGAACTCGGAGATGACGAGGGATGGAATAATCCCTATCCCGACGAACACTAGTAGGAAGCCAATCACTGTCGACGCTGCCAAGTATAGTCCAGATGTAAGCCGACCTCTATGATCCCCCTTATCCAGGTAATATGAAATATAGGCAGGAAGCATTGGAAGGCTGCAAGGGCTCAGGAATGCGAGGGCACCCGCCGTGAATGCAAGTGACAGCTGTGCAGCATCCATCTCAAATCACTACATGAATTGACTTATCACACGATCTAACTGTTCCAGTGATGTATAGTATCCACGGTATCTGATTACTCCTTCTTTGTCTATGACAAGCATAGTCGGGACCCCACTCACTTGATAATCAATACCCGCTTTCTGGGAGTTACCAATAATCCAAGTTAGCTCATAGTAAATACCGAATTTCTGGAGATCGGACGTGGTGGTCCCATCGAGGTTAATGGATACTAACGTTGTCCTTCCCTCAGAAGCTATTTGCTTGAGGACTTTGAATTCCTCAACGCAGATTGAGCAACTTGTTGTTACGAAATCGATCACTACGATTTTTCCACGGTGATCGCTGAGGTTGAAGATTGTTCCATTGAGCGTTGTGAACTTAATATCGATGGCTGTATCCCCGACAGCTATTCCATTGACTGTGCCGCTTGTGTTAATGTAGAAGATAAATCCCCCAATTCCGAGGATGAGGACAACAATCAGGATAAGTGTAATGCCTGTCTTCATGGCTTGAAATTCCTGATGGCACCGGTCCTTAAAAATGAATTCGATTATCGTTTCTCTGCGGTGCCTGCCAGTGTGATTGAGGCGCGAAGCCCACGCAGGGCGTTTGGGTAGTCGTCGAAGGTGCAGATTGTCGTCTTACCATCGATACGCTCCATGTATGGGAGAACGCTGACGACGTCTGCCATTGTAGCTGTGATCCACTTCATCTTAACATCTACGGGCTCGTTGACCCAATAGGCTTGTACCTTCCCGATATCCTCCAAGGCCTCCCTAGCCTTTTGTTTAATGAGGGCGCGGCTTTTATTAGGGTGAAGGCACTTTGCTGAATATCTCCCAAGGGCCCACTTGATTGTGGCGGTTGTGATACCTGGAACGAAGCTCTCTGCTTCGGAAGTAGCTGCAGCATCGCCCGCAAGGAAGACTGAGGGCACGCCATACCAGCCCGCGAGGGCAGCATTCATCCCAAACTCACCCGTTTCCCTCCCATTGATAATAACGGAGTCGACTGTACTTCCCGCTATAGTATGAGCAAGTATGCCCCTCTCCGTGCCATTCATTGAGTGATAGCCGACGAATAATGCGGCATCATAGTGGCCATCATCTATTCCCTCCATCATACTATTCGGTTTGGGGCTACCCCTAATTAGGTATGCGGCTTCGTTGATCTCCTCGGGCTGTAGGTTCTTCATGCCTCCATGGGAGTCACTAACAACAATCTCCTTTACTCCTGCCGCAAGAGCGCCCTCTATTGCCGCGTTAAGATCTCCACTCATCATTTTTCTGTAGTAGCTGTATTCAGCATGGTTACTATCAGTGTGTGTCCAGTCGACTACTCCTGATATACCCTCCATATCTATGGAGATAAACACACGTTTGTTCAACATTTCCATGACGAAAACTCTCCATTTACTTAATAATATAACGTCTTTTAAAGATTTGATACTTGTGATGTAGCTCACTAACTCACTTTTTTTT
>CAZIKD010000317.1:0-2537 GCA_964539725.1 uncultured Candidatus Bathyarchaeia archaeon
TCAATATTCTTCTTCCATAATTATATTATATCCAAATATTGCTTCTTACTTCGCTAACACCCATCAATTAATGGTGATTATTCGATGAAAATAAGACGATTTAGATATAGAAGGGGAGTGGCCGAAACAATCTCATCGATCATCATGACTGCTATGGTGATCACAGTTGGGTTAATTACGTGGGGATTCGCGAAAGGTTCAACCTCAATTATAGCAAAGGATTACTTCGATGGAGTGATAACGCAGACTGATGACTTTTTAGAGAGATACTCTATTAAAAACGTCTATTATGATGAAACAAATAACATGTTATATCTATTTCTATATAACTATGGATCTATTACAATAAGTGTAGATAGTTATATATATCTCTCAAGTGGACTAAGTTATTCTAATATTGGAAAAATCATAGGGCCAAATCAACTAGTTAATATCAGCTACCATGTATATATACCTCATGGTACATGGGTGAACATCACTTGCCAAACAGGGAGGTCTATGACCATTCATGATAGATACTGTTTGTCATAGTTATAAAGCTTATAATAACAATTATATTAATACAAACTATGTACAAAATAGAAGAAAAGGGATATCAACAATAGTTGGTACTATAATATTTTTAGGAATACTACTCTCCTCAATCATCCCAATGTATCTTGTAATGAAGCAGGCTGACACGATATATTTCCAAAAACAATCAGAAATGCTAATGAAAGATCAGGATAAAATGATGGAACAAATAGAATTTATCAGGACTGTCCTATGGAATGATCGATTCTTAAATATGACTATAAAAAATAATGGCCCGAAGCTACTAAACATAACTTACATGGGGGCATATAACATAACGGAGATTCCCACATATTCTCCCGTTCAACAAATAACCGCTGTTGGTTCTCAGCAAAACATAACCATATCAATGGAGTTTAATTACGATATAAAAAATAAAGTACCCGACGGAACCTATCTACTTGAACTTGTCACCGATAAAGGCAACAAATTCATCACTATATACCCCGACAAAAATAGTGGTTACGATGGAGAATATGGCGGAGATTTTAATGCAACTGTCACAAAAATCATCGGCGATTTCGTACCAGATTACCACTCCTTTGCGTGGGCTCTCCGTCCGAATCTTGAAACAAGCGGATTTGATTGGCAACAAAACTGGAATCTACCAGGGACCATAGATTATCATGACCCAATATACATTCTCACACGAATGAATGTAACCTACTATGGTGCCTGGAAAGGCAACTTCACACTCAGCAACAAAGTCGGCTTATATCTACTCCGAACAGACCCCTATGACTACACAATGCCCCACAGTACAACATCTTCTGCATTCATGTTCATTGTTAATAACACAGGCTCTTACAATAACGAAGCTATTCAGAGATACAGCGGAGAGAGTGTAACCAAAGTAACCCAATATAAGGAATTCACCCTATATTTCGGGGTAAACCGAGTAGGAACAAACCCGGCCATTAACGGAGCTTACCTTGATAAAAACGCAACCTACATGCCAATAATGGAACTATACGACTCCACAGGCGCATACGGCCAATCCTTCCCCCTCGTTGCCATAAGTACGAGTGGGGTCCTAGATCACTTTGAAATCAGTAAAATCAACAGCCCACAAACAACAGGAAAGACCATCCCAGTGACGATTTCGGCCGTTGACATAAACGGCAACACAGTAACAAGCTACTCGGATACGAATACATTAAGCGACTCATCAGGCACCATAAGCCCAACAACGGCTCAATTCTCTCACGGTGTATGGTCCGGGTCGGTGACAATTTCACATGCAGCCACCTCCGTTATCATCTCCACAACTGGGGGAGGGAAAACAGGGACTAGTAACAGCTTCGAAACCTTGCCAACAGGCTTCGATCACTTCGCCATCAGCCCCATAGCCAGCCCCAAGGTAGCAGGGACACCATTTCAAATCACTATTAACGCAGTCGACATCAATGATAACCTAATCTCAAGTTACACTGGAACGGTGTCGCTTACGGTCACAGCACCTGGGACCATTAACCCAAGCCCAACATCCGCATTCGTAAACGGGGTCTGGACTGGCTCAGTCACACTCATTAAGACAGGCATCGGCGTAACGATCACAGCGACCGACCTAATTACAACGAAATCAGGGGTAAGCAACATCTTCGATGTTAACCCAGGGGCTTTGGCTAGCTTCTCAATAAGTGGGTATCCGACGTCAATATCGAGTGGCCAAAACTTCGGCACAAATAATGTAGTAGTCAGAGCATACGATTTCTGGGGCAACATAAAAACAGACTACACTGGAAAGGTCTGGTTCACCTCTAATGATCCACTGGCAACGCTGCCTTATTACGCTTCAAACCACGCATATACATTCACTTCAAGCGATAGTGGAGTTCATACCTTCAGTGGAACCGGGTTCACGTTAAAGACGAAAGGGACAACGATTAAAATCTTTGCAACTAACGGCTCAATCACCCAAAGCAGCAATAACATAAAGGTAAACTAAATTTTTATTAAAAACT
>CAZIKD010000318.1:0-2510 GCA_964539725.1 uncultured Candidatus Bathyarchaeia archaeon
ACTGTCGTGGATTTACCTGGGCGTCTGTGGCGACCACCGCCGTGTGGGTGACTGGAAGCGGTCATTTTTACGCCATGTGCTACTGGGTAGACTTTATTGTTTGATTTTGCGGCGTGGTGGCCTTCTCCAGCTTTGAGACGAGGCTTCTCCAAGCGGCCTCCGCTTGAGATTACGCCTATTGTTGCCCTTGACTCTGCAGGGAGGAGTATGCTCTTCTTTGATGGGAGCTTAACAACGGTTTTTCCAATGTTGTGGGAAATAACGGTGGCGTATGCACCGGATGCTCTAACTATCCTTCCTCCATCTCCGGGTCGGATTTCGAGGTTGTTGACTAGGGTTCCTTCCGGAACTTTTCCGAGGGGGATGACGTTACCGACCATAAGGGGTGCCTCTGCGCCTATTATGATCACTTGGTCTACGTGGGTACCCTCGGGGGCTGCAGAATAAAATGTCTCTCCGTTGGTGAGTTCGATTACAGCGAGGGGTGCGGCTCTCCCGGATTCATGAATAATATCCGTGATGGTTCCGCGGAGTGACTCGTTCGATACGGCGGGGTATTTTGCTTGGGCGACCTTGCCAGTATGTGCTCCCTGGAATACAGGCGTCCCGCGTCCTCGGCGTTGTACCTTGATTCGTTTTCCCATTCTTCACACCTACAGTATTCCGAGCTTGATTGCGACCTCTGAGGCGTTAAAGCCCTTCTTGAGCTTTACAAATGCCTTCTTATTCCCCTGTCTATCGATAAGAGTATTGATCTCCTTTACTTCAACCTCGTAGAGTTCCTTGACTGCCTTAGCGATGTCGTTTTTGTTGGCTTCTCTGCGTACAATGAAGACGAGCTTGTTCTCGTTCTCGATCATATATACGCTGCGTTCGGTCATAGTCGGATACATTATTACATCGTGTGCTTGCATTGTCAGTCATCCCATGTCTCGTCGATGGCGTTGAAAGCTGATTTCACCCATACGACAAGTCTCCCTGCGTTTGCTCCGGGGGCAAGTAGCTCTACGTTGAGGTTTCTTAGGACTGTAACGTCAACACCTGGTAGGTTTCTTGCCGCTTTGCTAATTCCCTTATCCTCGTTGATCACGATGAGAGGTCCCTTGCCGAGTTTCTTGCCTCTTCCTCTCATATTTCCTCTGCCTGCGCGAACCTTCTTACGGTCGGCGCGTTCGACGTCGGCCCAGATGCCGATCTTGGAGAAGATGTCCTCGATTTCCTTGGTTTTTTGAACTCCTTCGAGTGCATCGTCGAGTACAAGGGGGAGCTGGGTGACGTCTTTGATGTTGTGGCCTCTGGCTGCAACAATTTTCTTATTGGCTGTCGCGGCTATGCCTGATCTAATGGCAAGCCGTCTCTCCTTCTTGTTGATCCTCTTGACAATGACCTTCATGGACCTGGGTGGGGTAGAAAGGTGACCGCCTACGGCTTGGACGGCGAAGTCTGCCTTTCCGCTCTGCTTGAGGCGGGGAAGTCTAGCCTGACCGTGGCCGGTACCCTTACTTAGTGCGGTGTTCCGCTTTCCAGCCATTGGATCCCTACCTTGGGGCTGAAAGCCGTGACTCTGCTGTGCTATAACTGCTCTTCGTATGACCTCAGGCTTATAAGGGGTCTCGAAGACCTTTGGGAGATCGACCTCATCGATCTTTTCATTCAAGAGACTTACAACGGGTACCTTCATTGCTGGCTCTTCTCCTTACCCCACTCAGTGTTGATGTATGTTATCTGAGGGGCTGCTTTAGGATAACTCGTCTCTCTTACTGCTTTCCTCATCCGGATAAGTCTCTTGGGAGCCCCTTGAACACTGCCTTTGATAACCATGTAGTCACTTTTAATTGGGCCATACCTGTTGAAACCCCCTGCAGGTGAGACTTTGGCATTATCGCTTCCGAGGAGTAGTATGCGTTTATTGAAATCTACGCGGTGGTGGGTGCCCATCTGACCTGCGCGGGCAATGTGTGGGTGAATAGTTCGGGGCGAAGCGGGAGCGATTGATGCGACTCCCCTAATGGTCTTGCGAGATTTGTTCTGTTGGATACGAACTCCATATCTTTTCACGGGGCCTTGGAATCCCTTGCCCTTGGTGACGCCGGCGAGATCAATTGATTCACCGGGCTTGAATACCTGTGAGGCAGATACTGTCTTGCCGAGGAGACCCTTAGCGTATTCGATCTGTTGTTCGATGCTACCGCCGCCGATCTTTATTTCGATGAGGTCGGGTACATTTTTCTCCAGTGATGAGAGTTTGGGCTGAGTGGCCGCGAGTATACGGATCTCACTCGCCTTGTCTTTAATGGCGGTAAGTTTTTCCATCTCCTTAGCGGCGTCGATGGTCTTTTTAACCTTCAACGCTTTTGCAACATCTTTAGTGAGCTCAGCCATCCATGCCTCTGTTAAGACTTTGTAGCCATCGTAGGTCTCCTTGTAGGAGCGGACAGCGCAGATCAGCATGGGTGGCGCCTCGATGACGGTCGCGGCTACTTTTACCTCTTGTCCGAACTCGGGGACCT
>CAZIKD010000319.1:0-2505 GCA_964539725.1 uncultured Candidatus Bathyarchaeia archaeon
CCGTAAGCTACTCAGGGGGAACTGAGGAGACGCTTTGCGCTTTCGATAAAGGGAAAGCGAAGGGGGCGAATGGTCGCCTTCACTTCTGGGGGCGAACTCGAGAAGAAGGCGCGAGCTGAACGCATAACCATCTATAAGCTACCTGCGGGTTATCAACCCCGCGCCGCTATCGCCTACCAGTTATTCTCCCTAGTCGTCGCCGCTCGGAAGATAGGCATCGCAGAGGATAATTGGTGGGAGGTCAGGGAAGCCATCGACGTGCTTAAGGCACTGCGCGAGGAGATGCGCCCTGAGATCCTTCAATGGTCCAACCCTGCAAAAAAGCTTGCCATAGAGTTGTATGGGTACGTCCCATTTGTCTACGGGAGCAGGATACACGAGTCAGTTGCATATAGGTGGAATACCCAGCTAAACGAGAATGGGAAGAGCCCCGCGGGCTCAAGCTTCATCCCTGAGGCGTTCCATAACGCTGTCGTCGCCGGCGAGGCAGATAGAGAGCTGCTGAAAAAGGTCTGCGCCGTTTTCCTCCTCGACCCAGCTGAATTTGAGCACGTCGCAGCCAAGACCCGTCTATTTATGGAAATAATAAAGCCCTGCTTCGGGAAGGTGCTGGAAGTCGAGGCTATCGGTGAAGGGCGGCTTGCCCGGATGCTCAGTGCCCTCTACGTCGGCGACTTCGTAAGCGCCTACCTCGGCTTACTATACGGAAAAGATCCCAGTACCGTAGAGTCAATCGACCGGCTGAAGCGTGGCTAGGTGAAGAGGTGGGCGAAGCCTTGATACGGTTTTAGTGATATCAAGTCAAATTCGATGAGCCCCTATTTCACCTATGGTCCTTAGGGCTCGTTGTGCCTCCTCCACGTCGGTGCACTCTAGGATCAGCACCGCCTCATCTATGTCCGCTCGGAAGTAAATCTCCCTGACAACGCCTCCCTGTAGTTGTTTCCAGATCCGATGAGCTTCTGCCCTGAGGTAGGGTGCAATTCTTCGGTCTTCACACCGGGTGTTTTCCTATTAAAAGCAAAAATCTTCGACACCAGTCACCTGATCTGGCTATCCTCCTCAGCTTTTTAACGGGTATAACTGTAGGTTGAGCGTGAGCGTTCTCGATGGTTGTTGAGGTGGACGACTCAGGTTGGGGGGACCTCTTGGGCGGTGCTGTCATTGTGATGCGGCGCGTCGGCACGAACGATAGATTCGTTGGCGAGGTCCCGGTTGAGGCATTCCAGGGGATTGCGTTCAAGGCGAAAGCATACCACCCCTACGTTCTTCGAATAGTGAGGGAGGGTGCCGAGACCCTCAAAATCACTAAGGATGAGCCTATCCGCGTCTGTACCGGCTACATCTTCTCTGAGGTTAGGAGGGTCCTCGCCAACGAGGGCTACAAGGCTATTCCCAGTAAGATCACTGGTGTAACCCAAGGTTTAGCTGAGGAGGAGTACATTAGGCATCTAAGCCGACTCGGCGTCGGTACCTTCGACCAGGTTAAGAGGCTTCGGGGCTTTGACAGTTACCTCACGTGGGTTCTCCATGACGTTGATAAGCGGGAGCGCCTTGTAAAGACGGGTTGGAAAGCGTGGCCCCGATTGAAATCAGGTGAGAAAATTGACCCCAAGTAAGCGAAGGATTAGACTCTCGGTAGCGGTGCCCGCGTCACTTGTTTCAGAGTATGTAAACCTTAGGGACAAGACCGAGGTCATTGGGAGGTTAGCTCGGAGCGCTGCAATATTCAGGGCAGATGAAATAGTGATCTACCCCGACCAGCCTGACGAGTCAAGTCTCATCAAACTTATCCTAGGCTATACCGATACCCCCCAATACCTTCGAAAGTACCTCTACAAGGTCCGCCCCGAGCTACAGTATGTGGGCACCCTCCAACCCCTACGAACTCCTCACCACCAGCTTGAGGCCCACATCGCCAACTTAAGGGTCGGAGAGTTCCGCGAGGGCGTACTCATCGATCAGCAGGGAGTTAATGCAGTCGATATAGGCGTCGAGAGGCCTATACGCTTCTTCGGGAAGGCACCCTCTCGGGGTAGCAGGGTGACTATAAAAGTGTTCGAGCTAGACCCTGAACCCCGCTGCGAGATGGCGAAGAAGATCGAGATACCCACATACTGGGGCTACGAGATACAGGCATCTAAAAAGACCCTAGGCGAATTAGCTTCCGGTGAGTTCTACGACCTAACCATAGCGACAAGTAGGACCGGCACACTCATCGCTGCTGAGGAGGAGCATCTCAGGGCACAAATAGCTGAGGCTCGTAGCGTCCTCGTCGCCTTCGGTAGCCCGCGATTTGGGATACAGGAGATACTGCGTCGCGAACACAAGGAACTCGCTGACTGTTTCAAGTATATCCTCAATACCGTTCCCGAGCAAGGGACCGAGACGGTCCGCACCGAGGAGGCAGTCCACGCCACCCTCGCTGTCCTCAACCTCTTAACCTAGCACCAATGTTAAATTCCTAACATTTTCCCTAAAAGGTGAAGCCGTTTGGATGACGCC